>JBCCKB010000089.1:0-10667 GCA_039027595.1 Pseudomonadota bacterium
GGCAGGACCGCGCAGGGGTGGTAGCCCCGGTCGAGGCAGATCGTGGAGCCGTCGACGATGTGATAGGCGTCCCCGGACATGCCGTCCTCGCGCTGAAGCATCTGGACAACGATAGGCTCCCAGACGAGACCCGCCACGACGAGACCTACAACTTCCGCTTCCGGCCCAATCATGGCTCCGGTGTCCAGATGCTCCAGCGCGAGGACGGCATGTCCGGGGACGCCTATAACATCGTCGACGGCTCCACGATCTGCCTCGACCGGGGCTACCACCCCTGCGCGGTCCTGCCGGGCTACGAGATGTACTACTTCACCATCCTGGGTGGCCTCTCGCAGCGCTCGCTCGTCCAGTACTTCCAGCCGTCCCACGCCGACCAGCTCGAGACAATCCCGGGCATCAAGGACATGATCGCGAAGTTCAAATGACGCTTGCGACCTTGGCCCAAGTTCTCCAGCCCGCTATGCGGGATGGCTACGCAGTGGCGGGGCTCGTGACGCTCGGGTGGGAGGATATGCGCGCCTATGTGCGCGCCGCCGAAGACGAGGCCGTCCCAGTCATTCTCCAGGCGGGTCCAACCTGCCGGGCACATACGCCACTGGCAGTCCTGGGCAAGATGTTCAGGCATTTGGCCGAAGGGGCCAGCGTTCCAGTCGTCGCCCATCTCGACCATGGCTATACGCTGGAGGAGTGTCGCGAGGCGCTTGATGCAGGGTTCACGTCGCTGATGTTTGATGGCAGCCGCAAGTCCTTGTCGCAGAACATTGAAGAAACCGCTGCCATCGCGGAGATGGCACATGGGGCGGGGATCAGCTGTGAGGGCGAGATCGGGTTCGTGGGATACGACCGGGGCGAAGGCTCCCGCGGGACAAACCCAGAGGAGGCGGCGCGATTCTCGCGCGAGACCGGTGTCGATGCCATGGCAATTTCAGTTGGCAATGTGCATCTGATGGAGGACCAAGGCGGTGGTCTTGACGAGGGCCTGATCGCCGAGATCGAGGCCGCAACCGACATTCCGCTGGTGATCCACGGCGGTTCGGGCGTGCCGGTGCGCCAGCGCAGCAAGCTCGCGCGCGAAACCGCGATCTGCAAGTTCAATATTGGAACCGAGCTTCGCGCGGTCTTTGGCCGCTCGCTAAGGGCTGCCCTCGCCGCGGACACCCAATCCTTTGATCGAGTGGCGATCCTCAAGGAGACCGAGGCCCCGATCCGTGATGCGGCGCGCGCTGCGCTCAGATCGCTGCGGCCCGGAAGTGAATCCCCTTGACGGGCGATTGGGAAGGACCGACGCTTTCGCCGGGCGATACGGGGAGGAGATATGCTCAAGGGGATAGACAACCGGCTTAACGCCGACGTGCTCTATGTTCTTCGCGCCATGGGGCACGGTGACGCGCTTGTCATCGCAGACACGAATTTTCCTTCTCAGTCGATCGCGCAAGAAACCGGGTACGGCCGCCTTCTCAGGATGGAGAACCTTACGACTGCAGAGGCTGCGCAAGCGATTTTGTCCGTGATGCCACTCGACACATTTGTCGAGGATTTCGCCGGCCGGATGGAGGTTGTGGGCGCGCCGGACACCTTGCCCGATGTCCAGCAGGAGGTGCAGGCTGTCATCGATGCCGAAGAAGGTGCGTCCAGACCGATGATTGGGATTGAGCGCTTTGCGTTTTATGACATGGCTCGCGATGCCTATGCCGTGATCCAGACCGGTGAACGGCGATTTTATGGGTGCTTCATGTTCCGCAAGGGCGTGATCCCGCCCGACGCGTAAAGATCGATGGGCAAGATCGTCATCCTAGGAGTGTTCGTGGCCGATACCGCGTATCGAGCCGACCGTCAGCCTGCGATGGGCGAGACCATTCTCGGCCAGAGCTTCGCCCTTGGGCCAGGCGGCAAGGGATCGAACCAGGCCGTGGCAGCCGCCAAGGCGGGTGGCGAGGTGCACTTCATCTCGCGCCTTGGGCGAGATGCGTTCGCGGACATGGCGCGTACAACCTGGGCCGCTGCTGGGGTCGTTCCCGAGATCACGGAAGACGAGGAGAGCTTCACCGGTGCGGCCTACATTTTCATCGAGGCGGCGACGGGTAATAACGCAATCATCATCTCGCCGGGCGCAGCAGGACGCATCTCCACAGCTGACATCGAGGCACGCGCCGCGCTAATTCGTGACGCGTCGGTCTTTGTCACTCAGCTTGAGCAGCCGATCGAGGCCGCCAATCGGGCACTTCAGATCGCACGCGAGGGCGGTGCGACGACGATTCTCAACCCCGCGCCCGCGGCGTCCGTTCCACCTGAGATGCTTGGGCTGTGTGATTTTGTGACACCGAATGAATCCGAGGCCGAGGGGATCACTGGCATCAAGGTAAGGTCGGTTGCCGATGCCGAACAAGCGGCCGATGCGTTCCTTGTGCAAGGGGTCGGGGCCGTGATCATCACGCTTGGAGAAAATGGCGCCCTTTACCGAGATGCCGACCGCTCAGTTCATATCCCCGCATGTCGTGCGGGCGACGTGGTGGAGACCACGGGCGCGGGCGATGCGTTCAACGGAGGGTTCGCCGCCGCACTGGCGCGTGGGGCCGATCCAATTGACGCTGTGCGTTACGGGAGCGCCACCGCAGGAATCTCTGTTACGCGGCCCGGTACGGCACCATCAATGCCATCCAAGGATGAGATAGAGGCGATTCTCAACGCGCAATAGCCTGCTGCGCCATACTTGTGGTCGCGGCTGGCAACCGCCCTATTCCGATGGCCATCACATTGGCCGCTTGCGCAGTAGATTTTGATCCTAACCGCCCCAACCTCGTCCTGTGGCGATCTGAAGAGCAATCCAATCGGTCGCGAGTTCGCGCTGTGCGGTCGCAAGCGAAAGACGCTGGTTCGAGGTTGTCCGTTCAACATCAAGAAGATCAAGAAGGGTCAGGGCACCTGCCTCGTACGTTTCGCGAGAGAGGTCCAATGCCTCGTCATTCGAGGCCACCGCACGTCTCTGCGCGGCCAATGATCTTCTCGAATTTCGCAGGGCAGAGGCGGAAACCTCCACGTCCTCCACCGCGTCAAGGACGGCGGCCCGCCAAGCGATCTCTGCCTCTTCCGCCGCCGCTGCGGCCGCGTCGCGCTGGGCAATGAGACGGCCGCGGTTCAACAGTGGCAAGTTGATTGTTGGTCCAAAGCTCCAGGTATCCAGTGCGCCGCTTGATTCTGTGACATTGCCCGACAGCGTGATCGACGGGTAAAGCGCTGCCTCGGAGGCGCCAACATTCGCGACAGCCGCTGCGAAGTTGCGTTCGGCGGCGCGCACGCTTGGCACGTTGCGCAAAAGATCTGCCGGAACCCCGGTTGAGCCCGTGCCCCTTGGCAGCGGTTGCGCGGCGCCGCGCTGCATTTGTGTCATCAACGGGCCCGCAGGCTCTGCGAGGAGCGTGGCGATCGCGAAGACGGCCGCCTCGAAACCCGCATTAAAGACCGGTAGATCCGCCTGGGCGCTCTCAAGATCAGCGCGCGATTGGACCAGTTCAAGCTGCGAGGCCGCGCCCACCGCCCGGCGCTGCTCGACCAATCGCAGTGTTTCCTGTCTGCTGTCGATGGTGCGACGCGTCAGGGCCGCCGACTCTTGGTTGAAGCGTGCATTTATGTAGTTCGTGGTCAGGCTTGTAAGAAAGGCCAACCGCGCAGCACCCGCATCAAATCCTGCGGCTTCAAGCTGTGCGATCGCCTGTTCTCGCGATCGTCGGCTCCCTCCGAAGAAGTCGAGGATGAACGAGCCCGACAAGGTTCCGTCGGTGGAGTAAACCCGATCCTGATCGCCCCGCCGCGAGGCTGTGCGCGACGCGCTCAGGCTGCCGTCGAGATTTGCGTTCAGACCGGTCGTCCTCACATTTGCTTCGGCCTGCTCTATGCGTGACAGGACGGTCAGAATACTGAGGTTCTGTTCTAACCCGCGATCCACCAAGCCATTGAGGTAGCTGTCATTGAACGCACGCCACCAGGCGTCGTTCCCTGGATCGGGCAAGGCAGACGCTGGACCGGAGACGAACTCGCGGCTGAGCTCGATCGAAGGTTCGGCGTAGTCAGGGCCTACAGCACACGCCGCCAAAAGCGGCAAAGTGCAGAGCATCGTTGTTGCCTTATGCATGGGCGTCGTCCTTCATCCGTCGCGTTCGTTCACCAGGGTCGGGGTAGAACCGACCGCGGCAGCGGCTTGGTTTGGGGCCCATTTGCTCGCTTCCTAAGAAGACCGCCGCTTGGTGCGGTCCGCGTATCTGAGCATCTCGCATCGTATCTCCTGCCTCTGCAAGACAAATCCGGTTGCGCTTGCGCTATCGCGTTCGTTGCCGCGATGCCGTCCATCTTGTTCCGTAGCTTTGTCGCTCACGTTGAGCAGGAAGTCAGCACGCATTGCGTCGGATCTCACCATCTGTGGACCCGTTGCCACGATTTTAGGGCCTCAGACAGCAAAACCGAGGCATTCCAGACCTCTCAGAGGGCCTGGACGCCCAGCATTATGCGGGGACTGCGTCGGGAACGGGGTCTTGGTCGCGAAAGAAAAGCCGGTAAAGCACGGGTGCCGCGATTAAGGTGAGGATCGACGCGAAGGCCAGACCGCCCATGATCGTGACGGCCATCGAGACAAAGAAGGCGTCACTGAGAAGAGGGGCCATCCCCAAGATCGTCGTGGCGGCCGCCAGGATTACCGGCCTCAATCGCGAGACGCAGGCTTTCACGATTGCCTCGTCCAGCCCGAGACCTTCCTTTCGCACCAGGTCAATCTCCTCAACCAGCACGATCCCGTTCTTAATGAGCATGCCCGAAAGCGACAGCAGCCCCAGTAGGGCGGTGAAGGTGAACGGCAGCCCAGTTCCCAGAAGCCCAATAACCACGCCGTTCACAGACATTGGCACCAACAGCCAGATAATCAGCGGCTGCCTGAGCGCATTGAAGAGCACAACGGATATCAAAACCATTACCAGAAGGCTTACCGGGAGCTGTCGACCGAGGCTCTCGTTCGCTTCCGAAGAGTTCTCGAATTCGCCACCCCATTCCATCTTGTAGCCCAAGGGCAACTCGATGCTCTCCACGGTGTCGCGGATCTCGGCATGGACGGTTGCGGCGGTAAGCTCAGCTGGGATTCCGGCCTGAACCGTAATTGTCGGCACCCGATCTCTTCTATGGTACAACGTGTTTTCGGTTACGACGTCGAGCCCGTCGATCACCTGTTCGAGCGGCACAAAGTCCCCGGCGGTCTGGGAATATACCACCTGGTCCATCAGAGCCACGCCGCTTGTCTCACTGACGCGGATGATAATGGGTATCCTGCGCTCGTCCTCGCGGTAGGTTCCTCCGCGGAACCCCTCGGACCCGAACAGCAGCGTGTTCGCCACATCATCGCGGCTGATTCCAGCGGCCTGAGCGCGTTCATCTGAATAGGCGGGCCGCAACACGAGTTCCTGCTCGCGCCAGTCGGTACGGATATTCAGAAGATTATCCGATGCCCCGGCCATCAGACCTGCGGCTTCTGTCGCCAGAGCCCGCAGAACGGTAGGGTCAGAGCCCGAGAACCGGACCTCGATCGGCGAACCGCCGCCAGGGCCGAAAACGAGCCTTTCCGTGCGAAACTCTCCGCCGGGAAAGTTCGAGTTTCCAAACGCATCCAAGTCCGCGCGCAACGAGGGGATTTGGTCAATCGTCTCGGTGCGGATAATTAAATGTCCATAGCTCGGGTTCGGGCGCTCTGCGCTGTATGTGAGCATAAAGCGATCTGCTCCCTGACCTACGAAAGAGGCAACAGACACCACATCGTCGCGCGCGGAAAGCCAAGCCTCGATCTCGCCGAGATCACGACTTGTCTCATGGATCGTCGCTCCTTGCGGAAGCTTATAGTGCACGAAAAACAGCGGCGTATTCGAGTTCGGAAAAAACTGCTGTTTGATCTGCCCGAAACCTGCGTAACAGACCACCGTGATCCCAATAAGAACCGGGATAACTAGCCAACGAACCTTCAATGCGCCGCGCAGCAGTCCGCCATAGGCGCGGAACATCGCTCCGCCATAGGGGTCACCCTGATCGCCGGTACCCAATTCAAACAAATAGTGGCCCAGAAGCGGTGTGACAGTGATCGCGAGCACCCAGCTCAGGAGCAACGACATTCCGATCACGGCAAAAAGAGAGAACATAAACTCTCCGGTCGAATCCGGCGAAAGGCCAATGCCCGCAAACGCCATTATCCCGATGACCGTCGCTCCCAAGAGCGGTATCTGTGTGCGACCCGCCGCATCGGTTGCTGCCTGGCGCGACCGCTTCCCGCCTCGCATTGAGATCTGCATTCCCTCGGCGACAACAATCGCATTATCGACCAGCATTCCCATCGCAATGATCAATGCGCCAAGGGAGATCCGTTCCATTTCGATTGCAAAGATCGCCATGAAGAAGAGGGTGCCCACGACGGTGAGCAACAGCGTACCGCCCACCACAATCGCCGCTCGCCACCCCATAAAGAGAGCCAGGACAATTACCACGATGCCAACGGACATCGAGAGGTTGACCAAAAAGTCGTTTGAGGCTTCCTCTACGACCACGTGCTGTTCATAGATGGGATGGAGTTCGACGCCCCACGGAATGTCGATCTGAAGCTCATCGAAGCGTTGGTTTACGGCATAGCCAACGTCCACGATATTCTCGGTCGAGAGCCCGGCAATCCCGATCGCAAAGGCCTCCTGCCCATTGAAGCGGATCAGCCTTTGGGGATCGTCAACGCGCCCTCGCGACACCTCGGCGATATCGGCAAGGTTCAAGACCTCGCCCCCCACGCCAATGTTGAGGCCAGCGATCTCGGAGACAGAGTCTGAGCCCTCTGGATAAGCGATAATGGTCTCGGTTCCAGAGTGCTTGACCGCGCCTGCGTTCGAGACGCTGTTGGCTGTCTGGATTGCGTCGAGAAACGCCAAAGGAGACACATTCTGGGAGGTGGTCAGCGACAGGTCGCCATCGACAAAAATCGCTTCCTCCGGGAGACCCGAGATAACAACATCGGCAACACCGTCAACAGCCAGGACCTCGCGCCTTAGAAAGGTCGAGAGCTGGTGGATTTCAGCATCCGACAACCCCGGGGTCGTCACGGCGTAGTAAAGACCGTAGACGTCGCCGAACTGGTCATCGACCATGGGCGCTCGCGCACCGTCGGGTAAGTCGTTCGCGGCCTCAGCTACACGAGCCCTCAATTTGTCCCAGATCTGCGGAAGCTCATCACCGCCGTAGGTATCTCGGACCTCCACATCAATGATCGAACTACCTGGCTGATTGATCGAGGAGATAATGTCGACTTCGCCAAGGTTCTGGATCACGGATTCCAGCGGTTCGGAGACCTCTATCGCGACTTGCTCCGCCGAAGCTCCGGGATACTGCGTGATGACCACCGCTTGTTTGATTGTGAACGCGGGATCCTCCAGACGCCCGAGCGTCAAAAAACCCCATAGGCCGCCGAAAATGCAGCCCAATATGATCAACCATGTGAAGAGCGGCCGGTCTATCGAAGCGCTTGCGATGGACATCTGCGCTCTGCCCTAATTCGCGAAGCCG
This sequence comes from Pseudomonadota bacterium, assembly GCA_039027595.1. Taxonomy (GTDB): domain Bacteria; phylum Pseudomonadota; class Alphaproteobacteria; order Rhodobacterales; family Rhodobacteraceae; genus Ovoidimarina. Next base: position 7,570 of record JBCCKB010000089.1, read on the forward strand.
GTGAACCGGCGAACGGTTTGCCCGTCTTCGAGCAAGTGCGCGCCCGCCACGACCAGTTCTTCGCCCGCTGATAAGCCTTCGGCAACCGTGAATTCGCCATCGGGGCCGGTCTCGAGTGTCACGGCGACGCGCCGCACAGTGCCCATGTCGCCATCGCCTGGTTCGAAGACCATGACGTTGGTATCGCCTCCGTCGCCAACCACCACGGAACTTGCGGGGACTTCGATGCGGGCGGTGCTCACTTTGAGCGCCGCGAACACCGTGATCGAGCTCCCTGGTAAGACGCCGGGGCCCGGATCGTCGAGCATGGCGAGCGTAATGTTGAAGGTTTGGCCCACAGTGCTTGCTTCAGCATTGAATTCCCGCGTCTCAAGAGGAATTTTCCGCTCGGAGCCGGAGAAGACCCCATAAAGCTCCACCTCCGGATCCTCTCCAGCGAGCCGAAACAGGACTTCGGGCACGCCGATTTCGACCCGCCACTCGCTCACATCGTGGACCCGGACAACGGGTGTGCCCGCCTGCACCGTGGTGAAGTTCGCGGTATTGCGGGTGGCGATCAGTCCGTCAAAGGGCGCATGAAGAGTTGCGTGTTCCAGTGCGTATTCCGCGTCGCGAACGGCAATCGCGGCAAGGTCCGCCTCTGCGCGCGCATCATCGACGGTTGCTTCGCTCACCGTGGCAGCCGATAGGTTTTCCATCCTGGCGAGATTGCGATCTGCCTGATCCTTTTGCACTTGGGCCTGGGCAAGGCTGAGTTCAAAAGGCTCCAGGTCGAGTTGGGCGATCAGGGCACCCTCACCTACGGGTGAGCCTTCGACGACCGGAAACGCTTCGATCTGACCCGACACCTGGAATGCGAGGTCAACGGTTTCCTTTGCAACCACGTTGCCGAAGAACTGGCGCCGCAAGAGATCGCCCGCCTCTTCAATGACCACCGTCTTGACTGGGCGAACTGGTGCATCCTGCGCGGATGCCCAAGAGACCAAAACGGAAAAAAGTGCCGTGGCGAACATGATCCTGATCATCGCGGGCCCCCTCGAAGCTTGTGATCGGCGTCATGCTCGAGACCTAGCTGATCCTGATAGAACAGCAAACCGAAATCGGCGCTGGCCCTTTGGCGTTGGAACGAGTGGAGCAGTGTTCTGGAGCCCCGGGGTTTTTCCGCGCATACGAGGCTCGAGGGCGCCAGCTCTGTTCGTTCTGTCCCATCGTTCACGGGTCCCTGACACCGCGCGGCGCGCCGAGGGTTTCGCGTCAGAACCCCGGATAGCTCTCGGACTGAAAAGAAGATGTCGTTTCGAGTAGGCGCCAAGTCTTCGCCCACGCCCGACCCCGGCCACAGCGGAACAGCACCAAGGCAGTTGCGGACCTATCGCGATGGCGCAGCGGGCAGTGGTGGCGCGAAAAGGTGACCGTGGGTCATCGGCCGTGGTCATTGCTCAACAAGGCGCGTGATCAGAGCTTGCCGCTATTCCAAAAGTGAGATCACACGCCGGATCGCGGCCTCATAACCCTCGATGCCAAAGCCCGCGACGACACCATTTGCACGAGCTGTCACAAAGGAGTGGTGGCGAAAGGACTCCCGGGTGTAGATGTTAGAGACATGGACCTCGATCACCGGACCCTGGAAGACGTTAAGTGCGTCGAGGATCGCAATCGATGTATGGCCGAATGCCCCAGGATTGATGACAATCCCTGCTGCGCTGTCGATGGCGTCCTGGATCCAATCGACGAGTTGGCCTTCGTGGTTCGATTGCCGGAATGTCAGGTCATATCCTGTGGGCAGCAGTGCGCGGCACCGGTTTTCCACGTCCGAGAGCGTGTCGCTACCGTAGATCTCCGGCTGGCGGGTGCCGAGCAGGTTGAGGTTTGGGCCGTTCAGAATCAGGATCGTGCGGTCCATGGGACATCCTCGTCAGAATGTGCCTCGGGTAATGGCGCGGCCGCATCGACCTTGCAACGCTTTCCTGAATGTGCGTAGCTTTGGCGTGGCGCTTTAGTCGAAAGATGCCCCGGCCGTAGCTCGGCTGATGCCGGTTCGGAGGATGCTCGCCAGATCATCGATCTGCTGGGCGGAAATGATCAGGGGCGGCGACATAACGCACAGATTTCCGATCGGGCGCACAAGAAGTCCAAGGGTTTGGCAATGCCGGTCGATCTCAGTGGCAATGGGGGCCGCATCGCCAGGTGAGGCGCCGTCTTTCATCTCAACGCATGCCATCAATCCCAGTCCCCGGACATCGGAGACCCCCGGAAGCTCCCGAAGCTCTGCAAGGCGGGATTGGAAATGCGGGATCATGGCGCCAACGTGATCGAGAACTCCTGCCTCTAGGAGCTCGAGGTTCCGTATTGCGACGGCGCAACCGATCGGATGGCTCGAATATGTCAGGCCATGGGCAAACATCGCGTCGTTCGCTCCTGCCTCGCGCAGATCGGCAATCAAACGCGCCGAAATGAGGACACCACCCAGTGGGAAATACCCGGAGGTGACCCCCTTCGCAAAAGTCAAGAGATCCGGAGTGACGCCGAAGATCTCTTGGGAGGCAAAGACGGCGCCCAACCGTCCAAACGCCGTGACAACCTCATCGGCCAGAAACAAGATCCCATGGCGGTTGCAGGCCTCGGACATCGCTTTGAAGTATCCGTTGGGCGGAACGATCACACCGCCCGATGCCATGACAGGCTCGCCCACGAAGGCGGCAATGGTCTCGGCGCCCTCTTCGGCAATCAGATCCTCGAATGCGCCAACGAGCCTGCGGACAAAGTCGGCTTCGGTTTCCCCATGGCGCCTGTTGCGCGGATCGGGAGATGGCAGGTGACGCACCCGTGGGTCGGTGTCGTCCATCGCGCCCGCTGGGTGCCCTCGACCATTTAGCGCCGCTGAGAGATGGGTGGACCCGTGGTATGCGCCATCCCGGGAGACGATGAGTTTTCGCCCCGGACGCCCCATTACATTGTTATAGAAAAAGACAAACCGTAGCGCGGTTTCAATCGCGGTGGACCCTCCAGTTGTGAAGAAGACATGGTCGAGGTCTCCAGGTGCCCGTTGCGTGATGAGGTCAGCAAAGCGTGTTGCGGGGTCGTTTGTCGTATACCAC
>JBCCKB010000090.1:0-10607 GCA_039027595.1 Pseudomonadota bacterium
CATCGTTTCATCGACATGAAAATCAAGCGTAAGGTCCCGCGCCTCAGCGGCCGCAAAATAAGCGGCGATCTCCTTACGCTGATCGGGCCCTGGGTACGTGCACGAACCCAGCACGCCGCCATAGCGAGCAACAAGATCCGCGCAGGACGCAAGGCCATCAGAATCCTGCCCAAGATCACTTCCGGTCAGAACCGCGGCCTGCAAATCGATACGTCCTGCCCAGGCATCGCGGAGCTCCGCAAAAACGGGCCAAGACTGTTCTGCATCGCCCGGGGCACCGAAGTAGTCGAGATGCGTTCGGATCGCTCTTGTGCCATGGGCGTAGGCTGAACGCAGTGCAAATGACATCCGAGGCATCAGGTCCGCCCGATCCCAGCGCCCAGGCTTGTCCGAGTTCACGGCGTTAATGGCTCCATCGAACGTTCCGTCGGGATTGCGCGTGCGCCCCCACATTTGGGCCTTGTCGAGATGGGTGTGCATGTCGATGAAGGCGGGAAAGACCATCGCGCCACACATGTCCACATCTGCTCCAACAGCTGCGTCCTCAGTGGCGATACGCCCGTCCAGGATTGTCAGCGACATCCGGGCGAGACTGCCCGGGGCGCCCACGAGGCAGGCGGGAACAGACACGTTTCGCAACCGGACGGCGCCGGCGTCGGGCAGGGCCATGAATTCCATGTTTATTCCCGCTTGATAGCCGACTCGTGCCACTTCCGAAGTGCCAAATGGGCAATCAGAGATGTGGTTGCGTAGATGATCACGCCCGTTACCGCGATTAGGATGAGCGCCGCGAACATGCGCGGAATTTGGAGCCGGTAGCCCGCCTCGAGAATTCGGAAAGCCAGGCCGGAGCCAATGCCGCCAGTGCCGGCCACATATTCTGCGACAACTGCCCCGATAAGCGCGAGACCGCCAGCGATTTTCAAGCCGCCCAGGAAGTAGGGCAAAGCGGACGGAAGTTGCAAATAGCGCAGCCGCTGCCAGCGGTTCGCGCGGTAAATTGTCATCAAGTCGCTCAAGTTGTGATCGGCCGATCTGAGGCCCAGGGTCGTATTGGCCAGGATCGGAAAGAAGGCGACAATCCACGCACAGAGCAGGAGCCCGATCATTCGGTTCTCGACATAGATGAAGATCAGCGGCGCGATCGAGACGATCGGCGTGACCTGCAAGATCACCGCGAATGGCGAAAAAGACATCTCCGCGAACCGCGACAGCGAAAACAGGATCGCGAGTCCCACGCCGCCAATCACAGCAACCGCCAACGCCATACCGGTGATTTGCAAGGTGACCAGGAGGGACTGCGAGAGGGTTCCCCAGTCCTCGATCAGCGTCGAGAGAACAAGACCCGGGCGCGGAAGAATATACGGCTCTATCTCGTTCCAGACCACAAGCCGATCCCAATACCAGATCGCAAGTGACATGACCGCGAGCGGGATCACGTATTGCGCGATGTCCTCGATACGTTTTCGGCGTGCGCGACGTTCTTCATCGGCGTCGACAAGGTGACCCGCGCCCGCGACCGGTGCTTCTGAATGGGCGGCGCTGGCGTCCTCGCTAACGGTCATGCCACGAGACCTCCTATCGGATGAAGTGCGCTATTGAGCGTATCCGACGTCTTGCGCGCGTACTCGCCATAACGCTTTGATGTCCGCCATTCGAGACCCCTGGGATAGGCTTCCGGCACCTCAATCTCGCTGATAATCCGTCCCGGTCGGGCAGCCATGACGAGAATCCGGTCTGACAGGAAGACGCTTTCGAAGACCGAATGTGTGACGAAGACGACGGTCGCGCCTATCTGATCCTTGAGAGACAAGAGATCATCGTTCAGTTTCTGTCGCGTCATCTCATCAAGCGCCGCAAAGGGTTCGTCCATCAGGATCAATCGGGGTCGGGTCACCAATGCCCGCGCAATGGACACCCTCATCTTCATCCCACCGGACAGCTCGCGAGGATAAGCATCCCGGAATTTCTCCAGACCGACGAGTTCCAATGCCTCATCGATCTTGTCTTTGACCGACCGAAAAGACTGCCCGCGAATACGAAATGGCAGCCACACATTATGAGACACGGTGGCCCACGGCATCAGAGTGGGCTCCTGGAACACCACCCCGAGATCGTCGGCGCTTTGGCCGCCCTCCCAGTCGATCCGACCGAGTGTTGGGGGCATCAGCCCCGCCATCAGTCTCAGCGCAGTGGATTTTCCGCAGCCCGACGGCCCGAGAAGCGAGATGAAATCCCCTTCGTTCACATCAAGCGAGAGGCGGCGAAGCGCCACCACCTCGCCACTGAATGTCTTATCGACCTCGCGCATGTGCAGGATCGGCGCGCGTTGTCCTATTGGGGCTCCAGGCACGGGCTTAAGTTTATTCCGGACGCAGTTCCATACCAAGCCCCTGGTTGATGAAGCTCAGGTCATACGCCTTCGAAAACTCAAGCCCCTCGGGAAGTACGCCCGCCGCCACCATATCATTGTAGAAACTCTCGGAGCGTTCGGCGGTCATTGCCCCAACCCCGAGTTCGAGCGTGTCTCCGGAATCGACAATTCCGTTCTCGATCATCGCCTCGATCGCGAAGTCTATCTTGTCTTGGGTCATGTCCGGGTTGTCCGCAAGGATCAGAGCATCCGCCTCGGCATTGTCGCCGTAGATGTAGTTGTACCATCCAAGGATCGAAGCCTCGACGAAGCACTTAACAACGTCCGGTTGCTCATCAATCATCTCTTGCTTGGTCTGTATCGTGGTCGAGTAGGCATTGTATCCCGCATCCGCGATCAACCACACATCGGGGCTCCATCCGGTTTCCTTCGCGATGGCGTAGGGTTCGGACGAAAGATAGCCTTGTTGCGCGCTCTCTTGGTTCACAATGAAGGGCGCCGAGTTGAATGTGTAGGGCTGTCGTTGTTCGTCGTTAAATCCATATGCCGCCTTCATCCACTCGTAATACGTCGCGGCGTCTTGGACGATCATCGTCAGATCCTTCAGCTCCTCAAAGCTCGAGACCTTGCCCGGATGTGACATGATCACCTGCGGGTCTTTCTGGAACGACGCCATAACGTTCACAATCGGCAGGCCCTCGTTGACCGCGAAATACGCATCCAGATGCCCACCCATATAGAAGTCGATCCGACCGGCCAGCATAAGCGCCTGATTGTTCACTTGTGGCCCGCCGGGAAGGATAGACACGTCGAGCCCACAGGCAGCGTAGGTGCCGTCCGCAACCGACTGGTAAAAGCCGCCATGCTCGGCCTGGGCGACCCAATTCGTACCGAAGGTGACCGGGGTAAGGTCCTGGGCAAGGCTTGTTGTCGCAAAGCCCGCGCATGCAACTGCAACAGCGCAGCCCGAAAAAGCTCCGTTCGTCATGTGATCCTCACAGTGTTGATGCCGTAGCACAGAACAAGACCGGCGCGCACTCAAGTCGGCTTGGCCACGCGTCAGTGAGCGGACACGCAGCGCGCCCAAGCGCTATGCAGCTCTTCAATCCCATGCTCAAAAATCGCGCAGCACACAGCCGGCTATCGAACAGTCCCTGAAGGGTCTAAGGGCCATTCCGCCCTTTGGCGATATGCCGGGGCCAGACCCGATTAGAGGTGGTTTCATCGTGCGATCCCTTAATCCCCCAAACCTGGCTCCGCCATTTGGCCGCTATGCCCATGGTGTCGAGTTGCCCCCAGACTGGCGGGTTGTCTTCACATCAGGGCAACTGCCGCTGGCCAGGAACGGAGACGTGCCGTCGGGCGCTCGGGCACAGGCGGCTCTGTGCTTCGAGAACTGCGGCGAAATTCTGAAAGCCGCAGGAATGGGACCAAGTGATGCCGTGAGGATTGCGGCCTTTGTCACGGATCGCAGCCACATGCAGGCCTACATGGCTGCCCGCGACGCATGGCTGGGCACGCCAGATCAACTTCCAGCGTCGACCCTTGTAATTGTCTCGGGCTTTACGCGTCCGGAATTCCTGGTCGAGGTCGAAGTTACGGCAGCGGCGCCCTGACGGATCGAAGCCCAGGGCTGCTTTACGACGAGTATTTCTTTGGAGCAGGCTCGCAAGCCGCCCACACCGTGCCGCGGCGATTGATCGAGCGTAGCCCGGGCGACATGGCGTTCGATCTGCGCATCCGTTCCGCAAAACTGAAAAACGCGTCGCTGCCGAAGATCTTGTCTCTCACGCCCAACGTTACGCCTGCAATGAAACCTTCCGCACCCACATGCCGGGGAAATTCATGCCAAACGGGCCCTGTCGAAGACTAAAGAATGCCGACAGCGCTGTGCCGATAGGTTACTCCATCGCCCCAGCGCCTCGCCCGACTTCACCCCACGTGAAAGAGCGTTTCCAAGAGCCGGGGGTCGAGGCTCGCCTGGGCGAACGTCTCGCCCTCCGTCAGGATCGAGACTGCGTCGTGGCTATGGAGGCTCTCTTGATGGCTCGCGACGACCCGGAAGTCGCCCACCCTCGGGTCGTCCTGGAGGGCCTCGGCGTAGAGCCTCGCGGCATCCTCGACGAAGATCGGGTTCGCGGCGTTGAGCTCGGCGAACGCCTGCTCGTCTTCGCGCTTGACCATGACCTGCGTTTCGGTTGGCACCGCCGCTCGGCACAGGTCAACCAAGTCCTCGAACCAAAGGCAGCATTGCTCGGGCTCCAACTCCACCGAGACGCGCGCAACCGAGCGCTGCGAATGCGGCGTGGCCAGCTGCCCACGGGTGGCGCGGGCGTGCTCGGACAGTTCAAGCGAGCACGGACAGGTTGACGAGTACACATAGTCGACATGCATGATCTTCTGCCGAACACCGCCCCGCTCGACCAGTTCGAGAGCAATATCGTAGTATTGCCAGCCGGTCAGCCCCGAACGGAGGCTCTCAACCTTCATCGGAAAGGAAAACCGCATCTGGATTCGGGCGTCGAAGCTCTCAAGGTCACGCTTGTAGTCATCCAGCGCCGCTTCAATCACCTCGAATGAAAACGTGCTCTCAGCATGGGCGTAAAACGAGCGCATAATCCTGCTCATGTTAATGCCCTTCTTCTCGGCCTCCAGGCTCACAGTCCCCGTGACGGATGTCTCGAGCGTCAGATCCCCATTGTCGCGTGTATGGTACCGAATGGGCAGGCGAAAGTTCGAAATGCCAACATGTTGGATACCGCGTCGTGCGCCTCGGATGAGGCTGGTCGGTCCATTCTGCAAGTCGGGAAGCGTGGCCCTGTAGGCTGCATCGGCCTCAAAATCCTCGGGATAGTTCCGCGCGAGGGCCGGATAGCCGCTGTGGCCCCGTCCGGGCAAAAGGCTGGAAAGGGCGGGGTCTAGCGACGCAATTTCCTCAGCTGTCGCACCTTCAGCCCAGCGCCTGAGCTCTGCAAGCGCCTGTTCAGCCTCATTGCGGTCCAAAGCCTTGTCGATCTCCGGGGTGTGGATGTTCATCAGCCCTTCCCTTCTTGCAGGATGCTAGAGATGGGGCCTTGCGCCGTGAAGTCCAGTCCAGCGTCACTCACAGTGCCGAACATATTCTCGGCGTTGACAAAGATACTCAGCGACATATGCGAGCCAAGCCAGCGATATCGGATGCATCGACGTGAACAGCCTTACGTATCGCGGAAACGGGCAAAGAAGTTGGCGAGGATCTTCGGCGCCTCAGTGACCTTTGCGGCGCGCGCGGCTTGGGTTAACGTCTCGGCCTCTTCGGGCGCGAAGTAGCCATGGTCCTTGTAGATCCTTATCCTCTCCGCGAAAACCTCTCCGTCGGCTTCGGGGTGAAACTGCGTCGCGTAGACATTTTGACCATGTCGGATCATTTGGAAAGGGCACGTATCGGATGCAATGAGATGCACGCAGCCGTCAGGTAGGCCCTGTGTCGCCTCCTTGTGTCCCGCCAGTGCCGAAAAACTCTGCGGTACCCCTTCCAGCAAGGCATCACCTGCGCTTTCCTCGGTCCTTGTCACCATGACTGGCGCCACGGGTTCACCCCAGCGCGCCTTCGACACATCGGCGCCCAAATGATGCGCGAGAATGGAGATCCCGTAGCAGCACCCCAAAAACGGCCTGTCGCGCGAAATGATTTCAGGCATCAGCGACAAAACGTCGGCCTCAATCCGCGCTTCGGTCTCTGGTTTCGTCGCGGGATCATCGGAAACGCAGCCAGGACCGCCACCGACGACAATCCCCGCGAAGGTGTCCAGATCGAGATCCCGCGGCATGGGCGTCTGGTCAAGGCGAATACGGTGGGTCATCTCGGCGGTGATCCCGCCTTTCTCCAGAAATGCCTGGAACTCTCCGTCGGAGGCCTCGGTTTCCGGACGGAGCTGAAGGATGAGAAATGGGCGCATGACGGTCGGGTTACATGACCCTTGGCGCGGGCACCAGGGTACCGCCACAAAGACGTCCGAGTTCAGGCCGCGAGGGGCACTATCAGTGCCTCGCCGACAGCCCGGTTTGAGTTCACCGCAGGGTCGACGCGGTGCCACCGAAGCGCGTCTTCTGGCGCAGCCTTCATCAGTGTCGCGGCGCCATGACCCTCTTCGCCGAGCCAAAGCGCCCAGTCTTCAGGCCGCAAGATCACGGGCATTCGGTGGTGGAGTTCCGCCATCGCGGGATTTGCGGCCGTCGTTACGATCGCACAAGTGGTGAGCAGCTTGTCGCCCCTCTCCCACTCCTGCCAGACCCCCGCAATAGCCAGCATGCTCTCACGTGAGCCCTGGATAAACCACGGCAAGCGGTCGCCGTCAGAAGTCTTGGTCCATTCGTAAAAGCCGTTTGCGGGAATAAGACAGCGACGCGCGCGCGCCGCCGCCCTAAATGCCGGTTTCTCTGCAAGTGTTTCGCCACGCGCATTGATCAAAAGGGGTCGGTCATTGAGCGTCTTGTACCATTTGGGAAGAAACCCCCAGCGCATCGCCGTCAAGCGGCGGACGCCACGGTCGGCCACAACCGCGTGGATCTGGTTCGTCGGGCAAATGTTGTAGTTGGGAACTTCCGGGAGATCATTCGCGGGGACTGCCTCAAACAGACGCGCCATCTCGTCCGAAGCCTCGGTGATTATGAAGCGACCACACATCGCGAACAGAATATCGCTCGAATGGACAATCCGCAAAGCGCCATTACCGATAAAGGTCCGAATAGAGCAGCATGCCCCAGGGCGCGAGGGCCGCTTCGATGCGTGCCCAGGCAACCGCAGCGCGGGCAGGCTCCAGTTTGGCTTTCTTGGCGATGTTGCCTGCGGTTCTGCGCCCGTCGATGAGACCCAGAAGGGGCGCCGTCGCCTTTGGCAGATCGAGCTCGCGCTTCACACCACCAAAACCCGCGGAAACCGGCCCACCATCGGCAACACGCTGGGCGAGCTTCTTGGCGATTGCTCCCTTGAGATGGGGTATGCGTTTGCGGGTCTCCGCCCAGGGACGGTTCAGGGGCATCGGTCGCAGATCTTCACGCGGAACCGCATAGGCGACATGGGTTTTGATCGTGCCCGCTAGCTTTTCTGCAAGCGCCATGGCGTCCTCATCCGAAAGATCCTTGGGTCGATGGGTCGCGTAAAGATCAAGGTCGTAGAGCCTGGACATGGTAAAACCTTGGAGCCGCCAGCCGGCACCACCCAACACATCGAGAAGTTCTGGCACCGAGAAGGCCCGGTCTTGTGAGTGCAAGAGAAGGTCATAAAAGCCGGCATCGCTCTCGACGTGGTCGACGAGGCCCGAGTTGGCCTTGAACGGGTGCCCCATCGGCAAGCCCGCAAGGATCTTTCGCCCCTCGGACACGCGTTTCTCTGGCGGCAGACCCTGGAACAACGATCCGAACGCCTGCTGGAGGGCGTAGACCCCGCTGCGGCCATGGGGCGCATACACCATAAAACCCATGCCGCCGCCTGGCGAAAGTGCGGTTCGGAGCGCTGAGAAGCCAGCGGACGGCTCTTTGAGATGATGCAGCACCCCGCAACAATCGATATAGTCGAATTGTCCGTGATCCGATGCATCAAGCAAGCTGCCTGTTAAAAAACGGATCTTCGTGAGACCGCGCCGTGCCGCGCGCGCTTCGGCCACTGCGCGCGCAGACTTAGAGACATCAATGTAAGTGATCTCGGCGTCCCGCCCGGCATCCGCGACTTGTTGGGCAAACTGAACAAGCCCGTCGCCCGTCCCGCCACCGGCAAAAAGCGCGCGCATTGGGCTCGACCAGTCGCGCGTGCCGCCATGTAGAAAATGATCGATCTCGCGGGGGTCCGAGGGCGAGCCAACTATCAGTCGCCTGTCCTCATCGGCGGGGTCGCGCTCGGGATAGGGATAGACCTCGTATTGCTCTGTAACGGTAACCATGGACCCGGGCGACCGGGCGCCCCGGGTCATCGGAGCGCCCCAACCTGTACTGTTACTCTGCCTTGGTAATCCGCCCATCGGTATAGGGCTCGTAGGGCGCGTTCGCGGCAAGGTACTCTGCGGTCACGTCCGCGAGGTCCGGGCCGAAATCATATGCATTCTCAGCGCCAACGAACATCTCATAGCCGTCGCCTCCGTTTCGGACGTAATCGTTGGAGACAACGCCATACGTCTTGTCTGCATCAATCGGCGCAAACCCATCGCCCTCGGCGACCATCACCTCGGAGATCCGTTCACCAACTGGCTTTGAGGCATCAAACGTGAACTTGAGCCCCGCCACTTGCGGAAACCGCCCTGCGCCGTCTTCGATCTGGCTCACACCGTTCTCCAGTGCTTCAACGAGGGTCGCTCCCGAGACCTCGAAGGTCGAGAGCGTGTTCTGGAACGGAAGAACCGTCAGAACCTCACCTTTGGTGATCTCACCCGCATCGATCGAGGCGCGTAGGCCCCCACCGTTTTGGAAGGCGACCTGAACGCCCTGATCCTTAACCCTGTCGAGCATCGCGTCGGCGACAAGGTTGCCCATGGCGCACTCGACGGCGCGGCAAAACGACCGATCGCCTTCGATTGCGGCGGCAGCCTCTGATACGACCTCGCTTCGGATCTCTTCGAGCGGCGCGGCGAGTTCGGCAATCCGCGCCTTCGTGCCATCATCTTCCGCGACACTGGCATCGATCAGAACCGGCTCGCCAGTGGCCTCGAGGAGATTGCCATCATCATCGAAGGTCAGCGTCAGTTCGCCTAGGTATTTTCCGTACGCGTAGGCCTGAACGATTGGCACCCCGTTGGTCATTTCGGGATAGGGTCCCTGTGCGTCCTCGTCGGTGTTCGACAGGAATGTGTTCGAATGCCCGCCTACGATCAGGTCAACACCCGTGGTGTTGACGGCAATGGCATTGTCCACGCCAAAGCCCGAATGGCTCAAGACGATGATCTTGTTGACGCCCTCTTCCGTCAGCCGGTCAACTTCCGCCTGGATCGCCGCGCTAGGGTCCGAGAACGTGATATTCGGGCCAGGAGACGACAGCTCATCATTGTTCTGAGGGGTGACACCGATGATGCCGATCGGCTCACCGGCCTTTTCGATCACCACCGACTTTTCGATCAAACCCTTAAGTGCTGCCTCACCGGAGAGATCGGCATTTGACATCAGAACGGGAAAGTTTGCGGCCTGCACAAACGCCGCAAGACCCTCTGGGCCTTTGTTGAATTCATGGTTCCCGACAGCCATGGCGTCGTAACCGAGCCCGTTCATCATCTCGGCCGAGATGTCGCCGACATAGTACTGAAAAAACAGGGTGCCTTGGAATTGGTCGCCCGCATCCACCAAAAGATAGTTTTCGTGGCGCGCCTTGGCCGCTTCGATTGCCGTCACCATGCGGGCCATGCCGCCAAAGCACTCGCCGGCATCGTTGTCTTCCGCCGAGCAGCCCGAATCATACTTGGAAATCGGCTCGAAGCGGTCGTGGAAATCATTGGTGTGCAAAATGGTGATCGTGTAGTCCGCCATGGCCATGCCGGTCATCACGGTCAGCGCGGCCGCGCTGGTCAGTAGTCTTGCAAGCATTGGAGGGCTCCCCGTCAGGTTATTCCTTGGGCCAAGAGTGGCGCGAGCGTCGCGGGGAGTAAAGGCCCTGGCTCTTGACCATTCAACGCCACCGCGCCATCCCGCCACCATGGCAATTTACAAGATCTTCCGCGCCGAGGAGTGGGCGGCGCTGCTTCATGATGGAGAGACCCAGGGGGCGCCGATCGATGTGGCCGACGGGTACGTGCATTTTTCCACTGCCGACCAGCTCCTCGAGACGGCCGAAAAGCACTTTGCGGGCGAAACGGGCCTCATGGTGCTAGAGATTGACGACATGCGGTTGGGCGACGACCTGCGATGGGAGCCTTCGCGGGGCGGGGCGCTCTTTCCCCATCTTTACCGCTCACTGCGATTGTCTGATGTGACATGGGCGCGCGCCATGCAACGCGACGAGGGTCACCATGTCCTCCCCGATGGGGTGGAATGAGCGTCGTTGAAAGGGCGGCACTGGCCCTCTTCGGACATCTTGATCCGGAAGTCGCCCACGGGTTGGCGGTGGCGGCGCTCCGTGCGGGCCTTGGACCCCGGGGGGGTGCGTGGACGTCGGCCCGTCTTCGCACCTGCGTTGCGGGCCTTGATCTTGCGAACCCGGTTGGCCTCGCGGCTGGCTTCGACAAGAACGCCGTGGCCCTTCATGCGCTTGCTCGAACGCCTTTGGGGTTTCTCG
>JBCCKB010000091.1:0-10509 GCA_039027595.1 Pseudomonadota bacterium
CCGCGCGCTTCGGACCATGTTTAAGCGCGCGCCGGTAGGCGGCCAATGCCTCGCGCGCCTCTCCTTTCTCTTGGTGACTGACGCCGAGATTGAAGGCTGCTTCGGCATAGTCTGTCCGGAGTTGGAGCGCGCGCTGGTAGAGCGCGACGGCGGAGCCATGGTCGCCAAGCGCCGCATGGGCAACCCCAAGGATATTCTGCAGCAAGGCGCAGTTGGGATGGGCGGGCAGCAATGCCTGGGCGAGCTTGAGCATGTCGCAGTGGCGCTGCGACGCCGTCGCCGCGTGCAGTCGTTCAATGACAATGCGCTCTTCTGGTGTCTTTGCAAGCGGGAGGGCCGGTGGCGTGGCTTCGATCTCCGCAAGGAGCCCCCGCGCCTTTCGATTGCCGGGAAAGCGCTTCAATAGGGCGCTCAGTACCACGGCGGCGGCATCGGGCTTTCCAACGGAAACGAGCCGTTTCGCCGCCCGTAACGTTTCAGCCGCGCTGGCCGTTGCAAGCGCGTCCGGACCGATCGGTTCCTGATGCATTGCCTTGCTCCCAGGGCTGCCGCCGCACAGGCGTTGCGCGGCGGTGCCGAGAGCTAGCGGAACGAGGCTAGCGCAAGGTTAACCCAAGCCTCAGACGGCCTTTTTCAGCGCCTCGACAAGGTCGGTCCGCTCCCAGGAAAAGCCGCCATCGGCTTCAGGCGCGCGGCCGAAATGGCCATAAGCGGCGGTGCGTTGATAGATTGGCTTGTTGAGCTGGAGATGCTCGCGGATCCCGCGCGGCGAGAGATCCATCGCCTGTGGTATCGCGGCCTCGATTGCGGCGGCCTCGACCTGGCCGGTCCCGTGGAGATCGGCATAGATCGACAAGGGCTTGGAGACCCCGATTGCGTAGGACAACTGGATCGTGCACCGCGACGCGAGGCCCGCGGCAACCACGTTCTTTGCGAGGTAGCGCGCGGCATAGGCGGCGGAACGGTCCACCTTGGTGGGGTCCTTCCCCGAGAACGCGCCTCCGCCATGGGGGGCCGCGCCCCCATAGGTGTCGACGATGATCTTGCGCCCGGTGAGCCCCGCGTCACCGTCCGGGCCACCGATCACGAAGGTTCCGGTTGGGTTCACATGCCACTCCGTCGAGCCGTTGATCCAGTCGGCGGGCAGGACTTCGCGGATATAGGGTTCCACAATGGCGCGGATATCGTCCGAGGTCTGGGTCTCGCTCTCGTGCTGGGTTGAGAGCACGATCGATGTCACCTCGACGGGCTTGCCATCCTCGTAGCGCAGCGACAGCTGCGATTTCGCGTCTGGGCGGAGGGTCGGCTCGGCGCCGGACTTGCGGACCTCGGCGAGGCGCTTGAGGATCTTGTGGGCGTAATCGATGGGCGCCGGCATCAGATCAGGGGTCTCGTCCACAGCGTAGCCGAACATAATCCCTTGGTCGCCCGCGCCTTCGTCCTTGTTGTCGGCGGCGTCCACGCCTTGGGCGATATGTGCCGATTGCTCGTGGAGAAAATTCAGAACGTGGCAGGTGTTCCAGTGGAACTTGTCCTGCTCGTAGCCGATATCCTTGATGCAATCCCGGGCGATCTGACCGATCCGGCCCATGTAGTCCTTGAGCCGCTCCTGATCCTTCAGTCCAACCTCGCCGCCGATCACGACAAGGCTTGAGGTGGCGAAGGTCTCGCAGGCGACGCGCGCGTCGGTTTGTTCAGTGAGAAAGGCGTCGAGAACGGCGTCGGAAATCCGGTCGCAGACTTTGTCGGGGTGACCCTCTGACACGCTTTCGGAAGTAAAGATGTAATTCTGCCGGGACATGAAAGTGCTCCATTGATGTCGGACCGCCACGCCAGGAAGCCGTTGTGGCGGTGAAGCGCCCCGTTACGCCCGCAACGGGGGGCGGTCAATGGTGTTTGCGCCGGGCGAAGAGTGCGCCGATGCCGATAAGAAACAGTGCCAGCACCCAGACCGGAGTGTCGCCCGTTCGCGAATAGAGCGTGGGCGCGAGCGGGGCGGGCAGGGGGGCGTCAATGTAGCCTGCTTCGTTCAGTGGCAGCCCAGCGATAACGCGACCACGGGCGTCGATCACACCCGAGATGCCCGTATTCGCGGAGCGCACCATCGGAAGGCCTTGCTCAATGGCGCGGCTGCGCGCCTGGGCGAGATGCTGCTGGGGCCCGGCGGTCTTGCCGAACCAGGCATCGTTGGTGACTTGGAGGAGCCAATCGGGGCGGGCGGGCGCATCGCTGACGTTACGGGGAAAGATCGCCTCGTAGCAGATCAACGGCAACGCTGTCCCCAAGGGGCCGAAATCGAGGAGTTCGGGGCCCGGGCCTGGTGTGAACCCGCGTGCGCTGACCGAGGCAAGCCCCGCGAGCCCGAGCGGTTCGGTGAGCCAACGCGCGGGCATGTATTCGCCAAACGGGACCAGATGGTGCTTGTCATAGATCTGGCCGACGCTCCCGTCGCCATCGAGGACCGCAAGGCTGTTGAACGCGTCCTCGCCCAGAAAACGCTGGATCCCCACCGCGACGGGGATGCCTTTCGCGGCATCGGACATCATCGAGCGGGCGAGGGCGTTCGTCGATATGTCCCAGGCAATGGCGGTCTCTGACCAGACGATCAGATCGGGCGTGGTATCGGCCACGGCCGCAGTGTACGCCAACTGGCGTTGAAAGAAGGTGTTGATCTTGTCTGGGTCCCATTTCTCGTGCTGGGCGGCGTTCGGCTGCACGAGGCGGATCACGGGCCGCCCCTCGATGGCGGCGCCGGACGCGGGGGGGCCAGGGTCCAATAGCAGCCAGGCAGGCGTCAGCGCGAGGGTGGCGATCACCCAGGGCGCTAGGACGCGAGAGGCCACGGCAAGTGCCAGGGAGGCCGAATAGGCGATGCTCAAAACGGTCAGGCCGTAGGGTCCGACAAAAGCGGCGAGTTGGGCAAGCGGTGTGTCGATCCAAATGTACCCCGGAAGCGCCCAGGGAAACCCGGTGAGAATATGGCCGCGCAGAAGTTCTGCCAGGGTCACGGCGCCGGTCCAGGCCAGTGCGAGCGCAACGGGACGTCGGGCGAGCCGCCCGGCCACGGCGAAAGCCGCGCCCCAGAACACCGCAAGACCGCCCGAAAGACCCGCCAAAGCAAACGGCGCCATCCAGCCATGGCGGGCGGCGTCGACGAGAAAGGGCTCCACAATCCAGTGGAGCGTCACCAGGAAATACCCCGTGCCGAAGGCCCAGCCTGTTTGAAATCCTCCGGCGGCGCGATGGGTTTTCAGAAGGAGCACGAAGGCCGACGCGAAGCCCAGGAGCGACAGCGGCCACAGCGCGAATGGAACCTGCCCCAAGCCCGCCGCGGCGCCCGCGAGGCCCGCGGTGGTCCAGCGTCGCCAGCCGGTGGAGACCAAGGGCCATCCCGGCGTCTCCGCCGAGAGGCCCCGCTCAGCCATTCATAACTTTGGACTCGCGCACCCGGAGCCGCTTTATTCGGCGGGGATCGGCGTCGACCACCTCGAAATCGAGTCCATCTGGATGCGGGATCACCTCGCCGCGGGCCGGGACGCGGCCCGCGAGCATGAAGACGAGCCCACCCAGCGTATCGATTTCTTCCTGATCCGCATCGTCCGCGAGGGTCCGTCCGATCTCGGCCTCGAACTCGTCCAATGGTGTGCGGGCCTGGGCAAGGTAGCAGCCGGGCTTCTCTTCGGTCCAGAAACGGCCCTCGGCGATGTCGTGCTCGTCCTCAATCTCTCCGATCACCTGTTCGATCAGGTCCTCGATCGTCACAAGCCCGTCGACACCGCCATACTCATCTATAACCAGCGCGAGATGCATCCGCTCCGTTTGCATTTTTTGGAGCAGCGTCCCGATGGGCATCGAGGGGGGCGCATAGAGGAGCGGGCGGAGCATGG
Source organism: Pseudomonadota bacterium (assembly GCA_039027595.1). Taxonomy (GTDB): domain Bacteria; phylum Pseudomonadota; class Alphaproteobacteria; order Rhodobacterales; family Rhodobacteraceae; genus Ovoidimarina. The sequence goes on from JBCCKB010000091.1 coordinate 3,888, forward strand.
CTTTGAGATTGTAACGCCCTCCTTTTCCGTTAAACCCGTGGCTCAGCGCGAAATCCTTGAGATGTACCATTCCCTCGGGCGTATCGAGCGTGCCGCTGTAGACCGGCAGGCGCGAAAGGCCGCTTTCGCGGAACACTTCGACCAGATCGTCTTTTTTGGTGTCCGAGGACACCGAGACAATCTCCGCTCTCGGCAGCATCACGTCCTCGACGCGCATCTTGTGGAGGTTGCCAAGATTGGGGACGGCTTGGCCATTCAGCCGTGGTTCGCCGTTTATCCCAGACCCGCCGGTCGTCGTCTCGTCGTCGGATCCGGATAGGGATGAAAAAAATCGCGTGAAAAAACCCTGGGAGGCGCCATTCTCTGCCTCGCCGTCGTTCTCACCCTGTCGCGCGCTCTGCGCCGCGCCAGGGGAGCCGTCTTGATCGTCGCCCATGCATCCTTTCCAGTGTCTTGCGGCCCCCGGGGCAGCAGGCCTCAATATGGATCTTTCACACCCAGGGTTGCAAGTATCTCAACCTCAATTCGTTCCATGCGTGCCGCATCTGCGTCGTGGACATGATCATAGCCCAGTAGGTGCAATGTTCCGTGAACAACGAGATGTGTTGTGTGGTCTGCGAGCGATATGTTGCCGGTCTGGGCTTCACGAGCGCATGTCTCGTAGGCGATCGCGATGTCGCCCAGGTCTGGGTCTTCGGGCATTGGCAGGTCGGGTCGCGCGCCGGGCGCATCGCCCGCGCGCTCTGCGCTTGGCCAGGAGAGGACATTCGTTGGAGACGCTTTCCCAAGGAACTCTGCATTCAATTCGGCGATGCGCGCGTCGTCACATCCCAAGAGGCTCACTTCGTGGAGGTCGGGATCTAGCCCCAGATGCCGCAAGGTGGCGGAGATGGCGCGTTCCGCCAAGGCGATGAGGTCCACCGCCGTCCATCGACGATCCTCGATCTCAGCAGCCAGGCTCACCCGTTTTGGGTCCAGCGCCCCTCGAAATCCTCGGGAACCAGCAGGATGTCGCGGTCGACCTCGCGAATATCGCGCCGGCCACAAAGCGCCATCGAGACGTCGAGCTCCTTGTGGATCACATCAAGTGCTGCCGTGACGCCCTTTTGGCCCATTGCACCCAGCCCGTAGATGAAGGCGCGTCCGATGAACGTGCCCTTCGCGCCCATGGCGAGCGCCTTGAGAACGTCCTGGCCCGATCGGATGCCTGAATCCAGGTGAACCTCGACCCTGTCGCCCACCGCATCCAGGATCGACGGCAGAACCCGGATCGATGACAGTGCCCCATCAAGCTGGCGTCCGCCGTGGTTCGAGACGACAATCGCGTCTGCGCCGAGTTTTGCGGCCTGGCGGGCATCGTCTGCATCCAGAATGCCTTTCAGGATTACCTTGCCGCCCCATTCGTTCATCAGCGCCTCGACCTTGCCCCAGTCGAGCGAGGGGTCGAACTGTGCTGCGGTCCAAGCGTGGAGCGAGGACGGATCGCTGATCCCCTCCACATGGCCGATAATATTGCCGAAGTTCCGTCGAGATGCGCTCAGCATCTCAATCCCCCAGGGGATCTTTGTGGCGAGGTTGGCCATTGTCTTGAGCGTTGGCTTGGGTGGCGCGGAGAGCCCGTTCTTGATGTCTTTGTGACGCTGACCGAGGATTTGCAGGTCGAGCGTGATCACCAGAGCCGAGCATCCTGCATCCTTCGCGCGTTGAATGAGGCGCGATGTAAAGTCGGTGTCTTTCATAGTGTAGAGTTGGAACCAGAACGGACGCGTGGTTGCCGCGGCGACCTCTTCGATCGAATTGATCGACATGGTCGAGAGCGTGAAGGGCACACCGAATGTCTCGGCCGCTCGCGCGGTCTTGATCTCGCCATCCGCATGCTGCATCCCGGTGATCCCAACGGGAGCAAGGGCGACGGGCATCGCCACGTCTTCGCCGATCATCTGGCTCTCGGTGGTGCGGTTGGTCATGTCGACCGCCACCCGCTGGCGCAAGCGGATCTTGTCGAAGTCGGAGCTGTTCTCGCGGAAGGTCTGTTCCGTCCAGCTGCCTGATTCCGTGTAGTCGAAGAACATTTTCGGGACCCGGCGGCGGTATATCCGCTTTAGGTCTTCGATTTCTGTGATCGCGGGCATTGCGGCACCTCGGATTTGATCCGTTTTCACTAACGACATCGCAGGACCTCGACAATTGGACAATCGGTCTTGACTGGTACGACATCGCACTATAATGATGCGATATCGTACTAGAAGGAGAAAGTGATGTCTCTCTCACGCAGAAAGACCCTTGCCATTCTCGGGGGCGGCGTCGTTCTAGCGGCTGGCGGCGGCTACGCTGTTACCCGCTCTCCCACCCGCGCCTTGGCCCCTTGGAGCGCGGCGGGCGGCTATGATGAACCACGCCTGCGCGCACTGAGCTATGCGATTTTGGCGCCCAACCCGCATAATCGGCAGCCCTGGAAAGTTGATCTCTCCACATCGGGCGAAGTGGCGCTCTACGCCGATACGGATCGGCTCCTTCCCCATACGGACCCATTCTCGCGCCAGATCGTGGTGGGCCTTGGCTGCTTTCTCGAGGTTCTGCGGCTCGCGGCGGCCGAAGATGGAGTAGGGGTAGAAACGGAGCTGTTTCCGCAAGGAGCAGATCCCGAAGCCCTGGATGCTCGCCCCATCGCGATCTGCCGATTCGCGGGCACGGCCAACCCGGAGCCGGAGCTCTTCGCTCAGGTCCCGTACCGCCGTTCTCTCAAGGAACCCTACGATACCGCGCGCGAGGTGAGCGACGCGTCCCTGGAAAGGCTTGCAAAGGCCGTAGGCGCGGGCTCCGGCGTCGGCTACACCAATGCGCCCGAAAATGTGGCCGTCCTTCGCGACCAGACCGCCCGTGCGCTTGAAATCGAATTTGAGACCGACCGGACCTATCGTGAAAGCGTCGAGCTGTTCCGCATTGGGCCACGGGAAATCAACGACAATCCCGATGGGATCGACCTTGGCGGACCGTTGTTTGAAACCCTTCGACTTGCGGGACTGTTCTCGCGCGAGGCTGCGCTTGACCGCGAGGGCATGAGCTACCGACAAGGGCTTGATATGGTGACCTCGGCCGCGCGGACCGGGATGGCGTATCTCTGGCTGACCACACCGGGCAATACGCGGGAAGAACAAATCGCCGCGGGCCGCGACTGGGTGCGCGTCAACCTAGCCGCCACGGCGCTTGGGATCGGAACTCAGCCGATGAGCCAGGCGATCCAGGAATTCCCGGAAATGGCGGCGCTTTACAGCGAGGTTCACGCCCGACTGGCGCCCGAGGGTGGGACCGTGCAAATGTTGGGCCGTCTGGGATACGGACCCGATGTTCCTGTCAGCCCGCGCTGGCCGATCGAGGCGAAAGTTATGGATGGATGACCGAACGGCGCTCTACTTCGCGCTCTTCAATGAAATTGGTATCATCGGGCAGTTGGGCCGAACCCTGTTCGAGGCGCGGCTGCCCGAAGGTCTGCTGACAGCGCATTTCTCGGTGATTAACCACTTGGTCCGCCTTGGGGACGGCAAGACGCCGCTTGCGCTGGCCCGGGCGTTTCAGGTGCCAAAGACAACGATGACGCACATGCTGTCGGTCCTGGAGCGCCATGGCTTTATCCGCGTTGCCCGCAATCCCGAGGACGGGCGCAGCAAATGTGTGTTTCTGACGGATGCGGGCCGGGCGTTCCGCGCCGAGGCCATCGCGCGGCTCGCGCCAGATCTGGCGGTCATGGCCAAGGACATACCGCCAAAGACCATTGAGGCGCTCCTGCCGGGCCTCGAGGAGATCCGGCGCTACCTCGATACCCACCGGCCGTGAGTTTGCAGATCTGGTCCTCGGGCCAGTGTCGTCCCCCCCCGCTGTGAGGCACTCCCACGGCCCGGCAAAACGCGCGTGTTATGCCCGGTGGGCCCCGTCGGCGAGCGACTTCACAAAGCTCAGTACATCCTTTGGCGCGTCTCCGCGTCCGATCCGCTCCACGATGGCCGAGCCCACCACGGCGCCGTCGGCGATGCCGGCGATGGCCTCGGCTGTCTCCGGCGTCTTGATCCCAAATCCTACGACGACGGGAAGATCCGTCGATGACTTGATCCGGGCCACCTCGGGGGCCACGTCGCCGGCCTGGGCCTCGGCCGCGCCAGTGATCCCTGTGATGGACACATAGTAGACGAAACCGGAGGTGTTTTGCAGGACGGTCGGCAGCCGTCTGCCGTCGCTTGTGGGGGTGGCCAGGCGAATGAAGTTCAATCCGGCTGCCTTTGCCGGGATGCAAAGCTCGCTGTCTTCCTCGGGCGGCAGGTCGACAATGATCAGCCCATCTATCCCGGCATCCTTGGCCTCGCTCAGAAACCGGTCAACACCTCGCGCACATATGGGATTGTAGTACCCCATCAGAACGATGGGCGTGGTGGTGTCGGTTTCGCGGAAGCGGCTGACCATCTCAAGCGTCTTCGGCAGCGACTGGCCTGCTTCGAGGGCGCGCTGACCGGCGAGCTGAATTGTTGGACCATCGGCCATTGGGTCGGTAAATGGCAGACCCAGTTCGATGATGTCGACGCCAGCCGAAGGCAGGCCAAGCATGACGTCTATGCTTGTGTCGAAATCGGGATCGCCCGCCATCACATAGGCGACGAATGCTTTCCGGCCGTTTGCGGAGAGCCGCGCGAATGTCTCATCGATACGGGTCATTCTATCGGTCCCTTCTCTGCAGGCCGCGCGCGAGATGCCAGGAAGAGGACTGGAAATCAAGCGCCCGGACCGCGCAAGTGGCCGCTTGCAAGGACCCGGCCGCTCGCCTAGGGAATGCGCGCTCGGGCCGCGAGGTGACTGATGGGATTTCGAACTGGCATCGTTGGGCTGCCGAATGTCGGTAAGTCGACGCTCTTTAATGCGCTGACCCGCACCGCGGCGGCACAGGCCGCTAACTTTCCGTTTTGCACGATCGAACCCAATGTCGGCGAGGTCTCGGTGCCCGACCCGCGGCTGAAGGCTCTGGCCGATATCGCCAAGTCAAAGGAGGTGATCCCTGCGCGCATGACCTTTGTGGACATCGCCGGGCTCGTCAAAGGCGCCTCCAAGGGGGAGGGGCTTGGAAATCAGTTCCTCGCTAACATCCGCGAAGTGGACGCGATCGCCCACGTCGTTCGCTGCTTTGAGGATGACGATGTGACCCATGTGGAGGGCCGGGTGGACCCTGTCGCGGATGCCGAGACGATTGAGACCGAACTCATGCTCGCCGATCTGGACTCGGTCGAAAAGCGGCTCCAGTCGATCACCCGAAAGGTGCGGGGCGGAGACAAGGAGGCGCTCTTGCAAGAACGGTTGCTCAAAGACGCCCAAGCGGCCCTGTCCGAAGGTCAACCCGCGCGAACTGTCTCCGTTGCCGAGGAGGACGCCAAGGCATGGCGGGGCCTCCAGCTTCTGACGTCAAAGCCCGTGCTTTACGTCTGTAATGTCGATGAGGACGAGGCAAAGGACGGCAACGCGCATTCCGCGCTTGTGGCCGAAAAGGCCCGGGCCGAAGGCGCGGCATCGGTGGTGATTTCGGCCAAGATCGAGGAGGAGATTGCGCAGCTGGACGTGGATGAGGCGGCCATGTTCCTCGAGGAACTCGGGCTTGAAGAAGCGGGGCTCGATCGCATGATCCGCGCGGGCTACGCGCTTTTGTCCCTTGAAACCTATTTCACCGCCGGCCCAAAGGAGACCCGTGCTTGGACCATCCCCACTGGGACGACAGCGCCCAAGGCAGCGGGCGTGATCCACGGGGACTTCGAGAGAGGCTTCATCCGCGCGGAGACAATCGCGTATGACGACTACCTCGCCGAAGGGGGAGAACAGGGCGCGAAAGAGGCGGGCAAGATGCGCGCCGAGGGCAAGGGCTACATCGTGCAGGACGGAGATGTCCTCCACTTTCTCTTCAATACCTGAGCCTACAGGGTTGGACCTACTCGACGGTATTGCCAGGTAACGCTGCGGTTTCGAAATCCGAAAGCGCCGCCCAGCTCCGGTAGGCGGCCATGACACCGAGCCGCTGCGCGATCAAGTACTCACCACTTCCCGTAACCGTCTTTCGGATCGGGCCCCGGCCTGGACCGGTCTCGGTGAAGCGCGCGACATTCATTGCAACAATCACCTGCCGCAGCTCTGTTAGGCGCTCAAGATAGTCAATATCCTCGGACGCCGAGACGTCCTCCGCCCGGGCGAGGATGAGACGGCGCCGCGCTTCCGCGCAACTCTCGGAAAGAAGTGAGATCCAGTTCGCACGGTCGCCGCCCGTGAGGATGACGGTGCGGTTCGCGAAATAGCCGCAGGTTTGCTCGTAGGTCGTTCTTTGTTCACCTTCCATCGCTGCTGTCGGGGCCCCCAAACACGTAAGCCCGAATAAGAAAACGACCTGAAGGAGCTTGGTCATGTATAGGTCCCCTGTCCGTGACCAGATGGTCCAGGTGTCGTTGAACAGCTTCCTCTAGTAGGTGTCATAAAACTGTTAAGATTGAACCCTGGCAAGACGCCTAGCGGGCTTTTGGGGGCCGATTACGAGGCACTCGCTGCGCTGGCGCCCGAGCTTCTTGGTTGCATCGCGTGCACATTTGCCGCTAGACCCGCC
>JBCCKB010000092.1:0-10501 GCA_039027595.1 Pseudomonadota bacterium
CGTTGACGTGAGAGCTGCGGCGCACGGGTCCCCGACGACCCGCCGACCGAAGGCTGGATATTGCCGTTAAACTCGGTATCGGCGCGGGCAAAAGGTTCGTCGAGTGCCGCCTCGATGTCCTAGCCGCGGTATCCGCGCCCGGAGCATCTGCTCCATGATCTCGCAAGCCTGATCCACGCCGAGTTGCATTGTCTCAATCATGAACCGAAAGATCTCGTAGATCATCAGAACGGTCTTGACGATTGCACTTGCCGGATTGGCGATCTCCTTGGCTTTTGCCGCCACCTCTATGGCATCCGCAACAACTTTCCCCGTTGCCACGCTCTCGCTCCACAGCCCAGACCTCCGCTACCGCCGGGGTGGCAAATGCGCGGCGCCGCTGTGAAGTGGCTCCCACGGCCCAAGGGCGTGGTTGAAACCCAGCCCCTTTGCGTTGCAACGTGGCGCTTGGAAGATGCGAGGGAGGGACGAGAATGGGCAGTTATGTTCTGGCAATCGACCAGGGAACAACCTCTAGCCGGGCGATCCTGTTCGACAAAGCGATGAGGATCGTCGCGGTGGCCCAGGAAGAGTTCCCACAGCACTTCCCCGCTTCCGGTTGGGTCGAGCATGACCCCGAAGACCTCTGGTCGACAACGCTGCGCACCTGTCAGGCGGCAATCGAGAAGGCGGAAGCAAGGGCCTCCGACATCGCGGCCATCGGCATCACCAACCAGCGTGAGACCGTGGTGGTCTGGGAAAAGACTACCGGCCGCCCCGTGGGAAACGCCATTGTCTGGCAGGACCGGCGGACGGCGGATATGTGCGCCGAGCTGAAGGCCGCGGGTCATGAGGCGATGGTCGCTGCCCAGACCGGACTGCTTCTCGACCCCTATTTCTCGGGCACGAAGCTCAAGTGGATCCTCGATCAGATTGACGGTCTAAGGGCGCGCGCGGAAGCGGGCGAAGTTCTGTTTGGCACGGTCGACAGTTTTCTGATTTGGCGGCTGACAGGCGGCGCAGCCCATGTAACCGACGCCACCAACGCCGCGCGGACGCTGCTTTATGACATCCATAAAGGACAGTGGTCGGAGGAGATCTGCGGGCTCCTAGAGATCCCGATGGCAATGCTACCGGAGGTGCGCGACTCTGCTGGAGTGTTTGGAACAACCGGGGCGGAACATGTCGGCAGAGAAATCCCGATCCTGGGCGTTGCGGGCGACCAGCAGGCCGCCACTGTGGGTCAGGCCTGTTTTTCGCCCGGAATGCTAAAGTCGACTTATGGTACGGGCTGTTTTGCGCTCCTGAACACCGGCGAGACACCAGTCAGATCAACAAACCGGCTTCTCACGACGATTGGCTATCAGCTCAAAGGCCGCCCCACCTATGCGCTCGAAGGCTCGATTTTTGTCGCGGGTGCGGTGGTGCAGTGGCTGCGCGACGGACTGAATATTATCGATGCCGCGCCGGAGACCCAAGGCCTGGCGGAGGTCGCGGACCCCGCGCAATCAGTTATTCTGGTGCCGGCTTTCGTGGGACTTGGCGCGCCCTACTGGAACCCCGAGTGCCGGGGGGCTGTCTACGGGCTCACGCGCAATTCAGGTCCTGCCGAGTTCGCGAGGGCTGCCCTCGAGAGCGTGGGGTTTCAGACCCGCGATCTTCTCGAGGCGATGCAGGCCGATTGGCCAGGCGGCGAAACGGCGGCACTGCGCGTGGATGGCGGGATGTCCGCGTCGGACTGGGCGATGCAGTTTCTCTCGGACATCATCGGGGCTCCCGTGGACCGACCCGAGGTCCTCGAGACCACGGCCTTGGGCGCGGCCTGGCTGGCCGGGATGGAGGCAGGGCTCTACCCGGGACAGGAGGAGTTCGCGACCACTTGGGCACTCGAGCGGAGATTCGAGCCAACAATGGATCCTGGCGCACGTGAGGCAAAGGCCGCGGCATGGACGCGGGCGGTTACCGCGACACTGGGCGTCTAGGCGTCTCGATTAACGACCCAAAGAAAGGGGTCAAGGCAGCGAAGGCGCCGCTTAGCCGCATCGCAACACACCCGCGCCGCTTTGTCTCCGTGTATGCTACGGGCGCCAGGGTGCCGGGACCCATGAAGGCACGGCCCAGATCGGCACGCCCACCAATCAGGCCCGTCCCTTCCAAGGTACCAAAATCCGCTCTGCCCAGCGCATGAGGATGTCGATCCCAAAGCCGATGATCCCGATCAGCACGATGCCCATGATCACAATATCGGTCAGCTGAAACTTGGAAGCCGCGATGATCATCATGCCCGCGCCCTTCTCGGCGGCCACCAGTTCTGCGGCAACCACCGTGCCCCAGCACACGCCCATGGCGACGCGGGCGCCGGTGAAGATCTCGGGCAGGCTGTTGGGGATGATCACATGGCGCAGGATCTGCCATTTCGACGCGCCCAAGGAGTATGCCGCGTGGATTTTGGAGATATTCACACCCGACACCCCGGCGCGCGCTGCGATGGTCATGATCCAAAGCGCGGCCAGGAAAAGAAGGATGATCTTTCCCTGCTCACCGATCCCGAACCAGATGATGACGAGTGGAATGAGCGCCAACGGAGGAACAGGTCGCATGAATTCGACAATGGGATCGAACCATCCCCTAAACCAGCCGGAAAGCCCCATGGCATAGCCCAAAGGAATACCTACGATGGCACCGAGCGCAAACCCCGCGATAACCCGCCACAGCGACCAGCCGAGATGCGACCAAAGGGAGAAGTTCTGGTAGCCTTCCACCGCGATATTCGCGAGGCGCGTGACCACCGCTTCAGGTGACGGGAGCCATATCGGCTCCATCTGCATCCCCTTATTCGGCGCAAAGTTTAGTGAGCCTTTTGGCGTCATCGTCACCCGGCCATCCGCGGTTCGGACAGTCTCGCCGGGCGTTATCGGTTGACCGTCGACCTCGGTGACAGTTACCTCGTCACCCTCGTCATTGCCGCTGACGCGTATCAGTGTCGAGCGCCACTCCGCGACCACATCTGTATCGTTCTTGGCGAAACCATCGCCGGGCTCCACCGTCGGATCTTCCACATTCGCGCCCAGCTCGTGGACCAATACGGTGACAGTGGCCTCATCGCTTTCACCAGCCGCATTCGACGCCACATAGCTGAATGTGGTTTCACCCGAAAACGGACCCGGCACGTGCAAAGGGACGAGGCTTGAGCCTGTGAACGCCCCCCATATCAGGAAGATCACCGCCACGGAGATTACAGAGGCCGCTCGGTCTGGTCTGACCGCGCTTTCATCGCCGAAGGTGACCGTCTTCAGCGATGTGAAGTCGGCCCGTGCCGTCATGGCGCGGCGTACCAGTGACACCACCAGCAAGGCTCCGACAAACAAGAGGACGTATGAGATCAGGACGATCATGCCGGTTCCTCCGCGCGCCCCATGATCTCCTCTTCCATCTCCCATATCATGCTTAGGATTTCCTCACGCTTTACCGAAAAATCGGGGTGCTTTTTCACCTCGCGAAGGTCTTGGCCGACGCCAAGGTCAGCGAAAGGTAGACGGTACTCCTTGTGGATCCGTCCCGGTCGCGGCGCCATCACGAGAAGCCGCTCACCCAAAAGTAGGGCCTCTTCAACCGAATGGGTAATCAGGATGATGGTCTTGCCCGTTTCCTTCCAAAGCTTCAGTACAAGACCCTGCATTTTTTCCCGGGTGAGCGCGTCGAGCGCGCCCAGGGGCTCGTCCATCAGGATCACGTCTGGATCATTGGCGAGACACCGCGCCAGGGCCACCCGCTGCTGCATCCCTCCCGAAAGCTCGTAGACGGCCTTTTCCTTAAAGTCCTGAAGCCCCACGATCTCCAACAGGTGGTCCGCAATTCCATCGCGCTCCGCCTTGGCCATGCCCTTCATGCGGGGACCGAAATCCACGTTCTCGCGCACGCTCATCCATTCGAACAATGCACCTTTCTGAAAGACCATGCCCCGTTCCGCCGCGGGGCCGCTGACTTCGTGGCCGTTCATCTCGATTGCACCTTCGGTGGGCGCGAGAAAGCCTGCTACGATATTCAGTAGTGTGGTCTTGCCACAGCCCGAGGGGCCGAGGACCGACATTATCTCGCCCTCCTTGAGGGTAATCGAGACGTCTTTTAGCGCCTGAACGGCGGTGCCGTTGGGCAATTCGAAGCGCATCGATATTGAATTGATCGCCAATTCGGACATGCCGCACCGCCTTTCTGCGTTGGTGATCCGGGGCGGCGCGGGGCCGCCCCGAAGACGGTGTTACCTACATCGATGAGGCAGCGGACAACGGCCCGGTGTTCACGGCGCCTTCATAGCTGTCGCGGGCGGCATCAATCGAACCCGCATCCTTAAAGACGTTGGCCACGCCGCCCATAAAGGCGGCAGCGCCCCCGCCGAGCCACTTTTCGGAGAGCTGATCGTCAACTGAGGGGAACACGAACGTGTCCATCGTTGCCTTGGTGGCATCGACTTCCATCCCAGCATCCTGTGCGATCACCGGCAGCATCTTGTCGGTGTTCTCGCCCGAATTCCACATCTCGTTGGCTTCCGCCGTGACCGCAAGAAACGTAGCAACAAGATCGGGGTTTTCCGCGATGAAGTCGGCTGGGCCCGAGGTCACGTCAAAGACCAGGATCCCGAGCTCTTCCTTCTCGGCGCCCGTCAAAAGGACATTTCCATGCTCCTTCATCCGGCGAAGTGCACCGCCCCAGCCGCAGACCATGTCAAGCGAACCCTGGGCAAAGGCTGCCGCGCCATCTGGCGGCGCCATGTCGACAATCTCCATTGTGGAGATGTCAACGCCGAAGTGGTTCATCTGGCTCAGGAAGCCGTAATGCGCAGCCGTCCCGATCGGAACGCCAACCTTCTTTCCGGCAAGCTCGCTCGCACTCTCTTTGTCGATCTCAAGCGCCTCGGCGACCACGCAATTGTCATTCTCGGAGTAGCTCACGGCGACATCGAGTACCTGGAGGTCTTGGCCCGCCGAAGTGGCGACCACAAAGGGCGGCACACCTTGACTCACGGCGAGCTGGACGTCACCCGAGGCCATCGCCGCGGACATGGCGGTACCGGTGTCGAAACTGACCCAGTTGATGTCAACGCCCATCGCCTCTTCGTAGAGCCCCTCGACCTTCGCGAATTGGAACGGCATCGGCCACTCCAGGAAGTAGGCGACGGTGATTTCCTCTTGGGCATTGGCCTGCGCCGCCCCAAAAACAGCCACGGCCGCTACGGCCGGGATCCATGCTGTTGCACGTTTCATGTTCATCTCCCTGTATTTGCAAACGCATCATAGGCGCCTGCATGCTTATCCGGCCACTCTATGGCGCGGCCCGCACAGCCTTCAATGGTTAACCCGGGCAAAACAGTGCCAGACGGGGCAAATTGAGCGCTGAACTGACCCTAAATCCGAGTTCCGCCACATGCTGCATCGGCGAAGAGAAAAACACGCCAAAAAAAAGATCTGTGTTTGATCGCGGGGCAGTCGGGTGCTTAGCGAGATGCGATCAACCGGCTGTTAAGCGGAAATGCCTATGTATTGGGCCAGCAAGTCTACCCGCAGGACAATGAATGGACCCGTCCGATTCAGACCTTGGCGGCTCGGCGCCTGTTTTCTCTAGCAGGCGCGACGGAGGTGCCAGTATCACCGAGGCCGCGAGCTGCCAAGATGATCGGGATCCCTGCTCCACTGGAAAAGAGGACGAACCGCCCGTGACTGACGTTCAGGATGCCGAGATGGCCCAACCGATGGAAGATCTGGTGAAGCGGCTCGACGCCCTAACGAAACGAGTGGAGGCACTCGAGGCTGGGCAGCCGCAGTCGCTCGAGGCGCAAGGTGATCATGATCCAACAGACACATCCGCCGATGCGTCCGTTGCAGAAATCGAAGATCCCGACGAACCCGCGACTAACCCGATGACGCCGAATGCTACGTTTGCGGACATGAGCGTTATCACCGAAGCGGTACGCGCCGCTCTCGCAGAGCGCTCGGATGAAACAACGGAACTGAGGGATATGACGCTCAGCATCCGCGACAGCGTTGCAAGCCATACAGAGTTTGTCGAGAGCGCACTCGGGGATATTTCCGCCTCGCTCGAGCGCCTGTCAACACGCCCACTTCCCGCGCCTGACTTGACGCTGCAAAAGCAGGGCTTCGCTCGAATTGCAACTGCATTGAGTGCGGCGCTCGCCCGCTTCGACGCCCTTGCATCCGAATCAGGTGCGGCAATTGCCCGAATCGAAGAGAGCCTGTCCTCTGCGGGCAACGCGGCGCCAGGGGCCGCGACGGAGAGCCCTCAATTGCCACCCGGTGAGGCTGACCGGCTAGAGGTCTCGATGTCGGCATTCGTCGACCGCCTCGAGGCCCTGGTGGCGTCCATGGCCCCAACCCAGGGGGCCGGGGCGCCGGACATGTCCCATGTACCCACCCTGCTTGAAGACATATGCGGGCGGCTGACCGATATGCTCGAGGGCAAGACAGCCCAAGGCGAACCTTCGCTCACTGATGAACTGCGGGATCTTCGCACGCTTGTGGCCGAGTTGATCGCTGATAATCGCAGGTTACAGGTCGCTTGATCGAAAGCGCGGATTTTCATCATAAAATCAGCTACGTTTATGATGAATTAGCACCCTGTATCCTAGGGTGGGCACGCCACCCAAAAGGGGCACGTCAAACCTACCGAAGGACAGACTCATGGCTATCGAAAAGAGTGTCGCCTCCGCGTCGATCGCGGAAGTCGTCGACCGGATCCTCGACAAGGGCGTCGTCGTCGACGCCTTTGTCCGTGTTTCGCTCGTCGGCATTGAACTCCTTGCGGTCGAAGTGCGCGCAGTCGTCGCCTCGATCGAAACTTGGCTGAAATACGCTGAAGCGGTTGGCCTCACGGTTGATCCGGCTACCGCCTGATCGACCCCAAGCGCTTACGGAGGGGATTGCTGGCTTAGCCGTTTGGCAAGCCGGGTAATCTCCTCCGAAAGCGGCCTATCCTCCGCCAACGGGCCACTTTCCTCTCGAACGAGATTTCTCAAACGCTGGGCAACGCCGGAAAACGCGCGCGTTTCCCCGCGCTCCCTTAAATCCATTGCCTGAGCAACGCAGAGCGCCAGGACTGCTTGTACCTCAAAAACGCCTTGTAGCTTTGCCGCAGCGAGACGCGCGGCGACAGTTCCCAAGGAAACCACATCCTGGTTGGCGCCGTTTGTGGAGATCGATTGGATTGAGGCGGCCCCGCCCGTCCTCAGCTCGGACAGAATGGCCGTGGCCGTGACCTGTGCGCCCATGAGCCCGGAGTTCAGCCCAACCGTCGCCCCCTGCAGGAAGGCGGGCAAACCACGGTTCAGTCGCTCGTCGGTGACGCGCGCGATTTGGCGCTCCGCAAAGCCAGCAAGCACGACAAGCGCGGTCGAAAGGCTATCGGATGCAAGCGCGACATGCTGCCCCATGAAATTGCCACCATGGAGCGCTGGCGGCTCGTAGCCACTCGGCAGGATAGGATTGTCGGTCACGGAATTCAGTTCAATCTCGACGATGCTGTCATGCCAGTCCAGAGTGTCCAATACCGCGCCAATCACTTGAGGCGCGCAGCGCAGAGTGTAGGCATCCTGCCCCGCAAGGGGTGTCGTCTCAACGCCCGACACACTCAAATGCTCCTTCGAGATCGGATCGACGACCACCCAATCGCTGCCCGTAAGACATCTTTGCAAAGCGACGGTGGCTGCGCGCTGACCCGCGTGCGGACGCGCCGAGGCGAAGTCCATGTGCCACGCCTCGCTGCGCGCAAAGAGGCACTCCGCAAGACCTGCGGTCAAAGCAAGGGCCCAGTCCACCGCGCGGCGCGAAAGGACTGCTGTCCGAACAGCAATTCCGGTCATGGCCGAGGTGCCGTTGACCAGGGCCAGACCATCGCGGTTGTCGAGACCTAGAGGAGCCAATCCAAGCCGTTTCAGCGCGGCGCGCCCGTCCACTCGGGTCCCGTCGCGCTCCAGGAAATCTCCGCGCGCTTGGAGACACAGAACCATGTGCGCGAGTGGTGTGAGGTCTCCGGAAGCCCCGACGGTTCCGCGGCTCGGTAAGGCCGGAGCAAGATCGGAGTTTGAAATTGCCTCTAACGCCGAGATCGACGCCTCGGACGCCCCAGAAAGTCCCCGGGCTATGCTGTTGAGACGCGCCAAGAGCACGAGCCGAGCTTCAGACCATCCTAACTCCGGTCCTAACCCAGTGGCCAAATGGTGAATGAGGTTCTGTTGAAGGTTCGGGCCTTGATCTGCCTCGATCAGACGGTTGGCAAGCGGACCAAACCCCGTCGTAACACCATAAACATGCCGACCCTCCTCAATGATCTTGGAGAGTCGGCTATGCGCCGCCTGGCATGAGTGCCGAGCCTCTGGCGAAAGCGCCACCCGGCTCTGTCCTTCGGCCACGCGATACGCCGATGCCAGCGACAGATGGCCTCCGAGCGGAACGAGATCTGCGGGTCCGGTTTCTTCGTCGCGCACGCGCCCATCTCGAAAACTTGCCTTAGAGCAGCGAACGATATGGCGCCATGGTTAACAAGCGGTTCACGATATCCCGCAGATCAGATCGTGCGGCCAAGAACTCCGAGATCGAGCGAAAGATCCTCCGGTTTCAAGCCGAAGCGCTCCGAAAGGTCATGTATGGCCTTTTCCGCACGCATGAGGGTTGTGCCAAGCGTTTCTTCCTGGCTCTCGGTCAAGCTGCCATTTTCCATGCGCCGGATGGCCTGGAGTTCCATTAACTGACGCAAGAATTCCATGAGACCCAACACCAGCCGTGCCAGATCCTGCTCCACGGTGTCGGGATCAACAACGACACGGTTCGGCCGACCTCCAAAATGACTGATCGCGGCGGCAATCGCGTCTGGATCAAGCTCGACTTCTACGGGCCCGGTCAAGACGCGCACATGTCAAGACTGCTAAAGCTGTATCCAGGCCAAACGCCGGAGACGGTAACCTGGCCCGGGAGTGTGTTTCGCAGATCCCGGGCAGACACAGCGATGCCCTCCATCATATCACAGGCAGATGACTGACGTACCAGCGCATCAAACCTTGCGCTTTCTGGCCCCAAGACTTCTTTGACGATCGAACTTTGCGGCACATCTATCGCGTGAAAAAGCGTCCGCGACCAAATCTCAACGCGGTGCTGCAAGGCGCCGATCCGAGCGCACCGATTTGCGAGCCAATCCCTTCCCGACGCCACGGTTGAGCACGCTTGGTCCGGATTACTCCAAGTGACGTGCGCACTGATCTGTACTCTTCCAGACAACGATCGCAACCGCGCGAGAATGTCTTCCGAACGGTCGGCCGCGAGGGCACGTGCTTCGTTCAAAGACATGTACCTCTTCGGCGAAAGCGGCAAAAAGGGATCCAACATCTTGACTGCTGAAAGTTGTGCCAAGGCGCGCGCTCGAGCGTCGCGCGCGGAATTCTTGGACACATACACAACTGCCACGTTACCGACTTTGTCAGTGGCGCAAGGCTCCAACGGGGAGGCGTCCGCATAGCACCAACCAATCGCGATCATACGGGACGGTCCCGGTCGGCGCGCATCCGGTCTGGGCTCGCAAGAACCAGATCGAGTCCGAGAAAGACGAGATCGACATCTGCAACGGTAAGCCAGAGCTCTCCGCGCAAGACTACGCCCTTGTCCAGAAGATGATCGACCACATCCACAAGCCTGTGGTCGCTACTGAGCAAAGCATCGGAGGCGCTTACCATCTGCACGCTATGCTCGTGTCCGGACAAATTCATCTCCCTCCTCTATGAAGCTAGTGGGAGCGCAAGGGCCGATCACGCGAAGCAGCAACCCAAGTTTCTCCGCCTCAGAGGCGGCGTCCTCCATGCTTTCTGTCATCGCCCCCACATCACCACGCCGCACCAAAAGCGAAAGCGACGCAAGGCGTCCGTGCCCGGTACGAGAGACGACGTGGCGCTCGGCGCATGACACTGCCGTTCGGCAGATGTCGCTTGCACATCGAAGTCGCCGGTCGGCCTGCATAGCCCGATCATCGCGGATACGGCGACGGGCGCGAAGATATTCGACACCACCGCTTTGTAATCGAGGTGCTGGCTCTGGGATCGACGAGTCCAAGTCAAGCGTCACAAGATATTCAGCACGCCCAGTTATTCCGCTCCAGTGCTGCCAAATCCGGCTCTCCTCGGAGCAAAGATGTTCAATGACAGCTGCTTCGCAAGAAAACACGGCACCAAGCGCAACAGGAAGCACATCGTGGGCCTCGCAGTAGGCGGATAAGAGGCTGTTCTGCGTAACCGCCAGCTCGAGTATCGCGTCCGACGCTTGGCGCTCCAAGTTGTGAGTGTCCGCATTGATCACAATTGCCGAGAGTTCGCCAAACGGCACGCAGTGATGCGGAGGCGCGGCCGGCGGAGCGGGAACCCCGCGCGGGACGAAACCGAGGAGAACAAGCGGATTTGTCACGCCGCTTCCGCATCTTTCGGCGGCTCTGCTTGGCCCTCTGCCCAGAGCCTCGCCAGATAGACCGGCGC
>JBCCKB010000093.1:0-10459 GCA_039027595.1 Pseudomonadota bacterium
CTGGCCGCCGCCTGGAGGAGAAGCGTGGACTTGCCAATGCCAGGATCGCCACCCACCAGGATCGCCGAAGCGGGCACGATACCGCTGCCCAAGACCCGGTCAAATTCGGCAAGTCCGCTGGCGTGGCGACGTGGCGGTGCGTCTCGAGTAGCGAGATCACTCAGCGGAATTTGCTTGCCGCGGGCGGCCCCCAATCCTCGGGCCGTCGAGCCCGTTGTCAGTGGAGCGTCCTCCACGATTGTGTTCCATGCGCCGCACGCGTCACAGCGCCCAGACCATTTGGCGTGGCTAGCGCCACAGCTCGAGCATGTGAAGGCGGGGGTCTTGCCCATGACGTTCGTCTAGCGCGAGGTTTGAAGCCCCCGCAAGCATCACCTCGCGAGTTCGGGCGACGGGCGTGTCGGCACGGCAGGCTGCCTGCGCGCAACGCGTTTTGTTACCCGGGTCTGGCGGGTCATTTCGCGCACTGAAAGCCAGAGCGGCAAGGTCAACCACGCGCCTAACTGGACAGAAACATATGTAACCGTCTCCTCGCGTCCGGTCATGGACAGCAGTCCTACCGCGAGGATCGAGAAGAGCGATATGTAGAGGTAAAGCCAGCGATTGAAGCCGCACGAGCGCAAGGCTCGGCGCAGGCCCGCGGTCGCGACGAAGACAGGGATCACATAGCCACAGAATTCGAGAACGACGAGGAGGTAAAGCAAGAGGGGATGGATTGTCGACAAACCGGTCTCCAAGTGCCCGCCCTCATCCGCGAGACTGGTCGTGCCCGGTTAATATTCTGCTAAGCGCCGGAGACGTCCTCGCGCTGCTGCACCAAATCGCCCCATTCAAAATGAGAAATGACGGAGCCGAAGCCCCGCCATTCCAGTTAGCGGTTTGTGTCGAGGATCAGGCCTGAGCCTTACGGCGACGGGCAGCGGCTCCGACGGCGGCAAGACCACCGAGAAGCAGAAGACCCGTGGCCGGCAGCGGCGCAGGGATAACCTCGTTGTACTTCAGCTTGACGTTCAGCTGATCGCCATCACCAAAGGAACCGACGCCGCGCGCCATCTTGACCCAAAGGGGGAGATGGTCGCCGTCGAGGAGGTTGTTGAACTCATCCCCGTCGAGATTGATCACGAGCTTGAACTCGCAATCGGCCTGACCATTCATCGACTGGTGCGAAATGGTCTTCCCGACCGGACCGCCGCAGGTATAGCGACCAAGGTTGGTCCCGCCTGCCACGACCTTGAAGAACTCCTTGTCTCCACCGGCGCCCGCGCCATCGAGGTCGAAACCTGCATCGGCAGGGCTGCCCGTGGTGGCAGGGCCCGAGTAGATCACAATCCTCGCCCCATCATCGTCACTGGGAGCGAGACCTTTGAAGTCGAAATAAAAGTCCTGACCCGGCTCCGTCATAACCGCAGACTTGTGCTGCACAACCAGTGCAGAAGCGGGCATCGCGAGCATCGCGATGGCTGCCGCCGCACCAAGAACAGATTTGATACGCATGGTAACTTTTCCTACTTGCTAACCGCTGAGCAGAACTTCGCTTACGGCGCCTTTTTCGTCAACGCGTGTTAACCATGGAATAAGGCTGATCTGAGGCGAATCTCAAGGAAAAGACCTGTCAATACCTTTTTACGCTCCACCTCAATTTTGCCTCACTTTCGCCGTTTTTCCCGTTATAGTTGTGCAAACCATTGATAAAATCACGCATAACGTGAACAAATACAACCCCCAACCGGGTTCAATCCGGGTCAAAGCAACCCCTTTGACCACGACCACGTAGATCGCGATCAGGAACACATCGGCCATCGCAAGTTTGCCCAAAAGCTCGAGCCCAGGTACCGATTTTTTCCGCATGTAGCCAAAATGAACCAGTGCCAGCCCGATTGTCTTCATCAGCGGAGCGAATACGGCGAGAATCGTCACGAGAAGCGCAAGGAACACATCCGTTTCCCAAAGGCTCTGAAGGCCGGAAATCACCGATATTTCGCGTGTTCCAAAGAGCGGTAGATCGAGGCCCGCGCGCAAAAGCGGTGCGAACCAAGATATTGGAAAAAGCACCAAGAGAACGAGGTTAAGACCTGTGACCACCGGGCGCAAAGAGGTCATGTTCATGGGTGGCCCTCCGTCCTCTAACGCACAGCCTCGATAGGACCCTCCGGGCGGCCGTGGATGAACTGGTCGACGTAAGGGTCGCCGCTCGCGTCCATCTCCCCAACGGGTCCAGTCCACCGAATTTTGCCGCCGTGGAGCATCGCCACTTGGTCCGAAATTGCCCGGACGCTCGACATATCATGGGTGATCGTGATTGCCGTCGCACCCATTTCTGTGACGATCTCGCGAATGAGATCGTTGATGACGCCGGCCATGATTGGATCGAGCCCGGTCGTGGGCTCGTCGAAAAAAATGATCTCGGGCTCAGCTGCGATAGCCCTTGCAAGTCCAACCCGCTTTTGCATCCCACCTGATAGTTCGGCGGGGTAGAGGTCGGCCACGTCCGGTGTCAGCCCCACTCGGCGCAGTTTTTCGATGGCGATGTCGCGGGCCTCATCCTTGGGGCGCTTGAGCGAACCTCGGAGAAGCCGGAAAGCCACGTTTTGCCAAACGAGAAGTGAATCAAAGAGCGCCCCTCCCTGAAACAGCATCCCGAAGCGGGCGAGGAACGCGTCCCGGTCGGCCTTGGTGACATCGCCTCCATCCACCAGGATCTGACCGCCATCGGCGCGAACGATGCCAAGAATGCACTTGATGGTCACCGATTTCCCGGTGCCGGAGCCGCCGATGATCACCATGCTCTCCCCCTTCTTCACGGCGAGGTCGACGCCGCGAAGAACGTGCTTGGGTCCGAAGGACTTCGTGACCTGGCGCATCTCGATCATGCGGCGAAAAACACCTCTGTCAGCACGTAGTTGGACGCCAGGATCAGGATTGAGGCGGAGACAACGGCCTGGGTGGTGGCCCGGCCCACGCCCTGGGCGCCGCGGCCGGAATTCATCCCGTGAAAACAGCCCATGGTGGCGACGATGAAGCCGAAGACGGCCGCCTTTATGAGCCCTGAGACCACGTCCCAGGTCTCGAGGAAATTGATCGTGTTCGTCATGTAGTTCGCGGCGTTGAATTCGAGCCGCCAGATGCCGACGAAATAGCCCCCCATTATCCCGATCGCGTCGCCCACGGCCACGAGCAGCGGCACGGTGAGCGTCGCCGCGAGGACGCGGGGCACGGTGAGGTATTTCATCGGGTCGGTCGAGAGCGTGGTGAGTGCATCGATCTGCTCGGTCACCTTCATTGTGCCGATCTCGGCGGCGATGGACGCCGCTACCCTGCCCGCGACCATAAGGCCAGCGAGAACCGGGCCGAGTTCGCGCGCAATTCCGATAGCGACAATAGAAGGGACCACGGTTTCTGCGTTGAAGCGCGCTCCGCCTGCGTAGATCTGCAGGGCCAGCGCCCCGCCGGTGAACAGCGTCGTCAGACCCACCACAGGCAGCGAGAGCCAGCCAATGGCGACAAGCTGCTGCGCGAACTCGCGCGGGTAAAAAGGGGGGCGGACCAAATGACTGAGGGTTTCGGCAGCGTAAAGGACAATCCGCCCCACGATCGCAAATGCCTCAATTGTCCCCCGGCCGATGGCGGCTAACGCATTCATGCGGCTCCTCTCGCATAGCGCGTGCCGATCGAGGTGAGAATCTCATGGCCGATCGTCCCGGCGGCAGCTGCGAGATCGTCGATACTCTGGTGCTCCGAGAGGACATCGAGCGCCTCGGGAAGTTCGTCGAGATGGGTAACATCGACGGTCAAAAGGTCCATGGAGACGCGGCCGGCAAGAGGGCAGGGAATATCGCCAAAATAAAGGATCGCATGGCCGCCCATCGCCCGGATCAGACCATCAGCGTAGCCCGCAGAAAGCGTTGCAATCCTTGTCGGGCGCTCCGCCGTCCAGGAATTGCCGTAGCCAACTGTTTCTCCTGCCTCAAGTTCGCGCACCTGTATAACCGGCAGGGAGAGACGAACGACCGTTGCGGCGTCGGCAAATGGAAAGCCGCCATATAGGCCAATGCCCGGACGGGTGAGGTCGAAGTGGTAGTCGCGGCCGAGGAGAATTCCGCCCGTTGCGGCCAGAGACTTCGGCGCGTCCATGTCCGCCGTCATGGCCCTAAAATTTGCGAGCTGCCGGCGGTTCATCGGATCGTCGGGTGCATCACCACAGGCTAAGTGGCTGATCAGAAGAACAGGCGGCGTGCTGAGCGACCCGCGCACCCCGGCCCAATCATTGGCCTCGACCCCAAGGCGGTTCATGCCCGTGTCAAGCTGGACGCCGAACGCGCCTTCCGGGAGGGCGCTTAGGTGACGCTTTACCTGTTCGGGAGCGTTCAAGAGCGGGACAAGACTTTGTTCGTGCAAGAGGCGCGTGTCGCCTGCCATATGTCCGGAGAACACGTAAATTGCTGGGCCAGGACCAACCGCAGTCCTGACCTCCGCACCTTCCTCGGCAATAGCAACAAAGAAGTGCCTCACGCCTTCTTCCGCGAGCCGTTTGGCCACCGCGCCCGCGCCAAGACCGTATCCGCCTGCTTTTACAACGGCGGCGGTATTCACGTTGCGATCAGAAGCCCGGTCAAGCGCACGCCAGTTTGCGGCGAGCGCGTCCCAATCGATGCTCAGCCTGCCCGTTCCCATGGGCCTCTTCTGACAGTCCCCCACGCGAGGTCAAGGGGTTGCGCCATTGGGAGGTACTTACGCGTCGGGGGTGGCGGGCTCTTGCAAAAGCGAAGAAGTCCGCCCTTGTGATGGGTTCCGAATGGCGACATGAAAACCCCTATACGTCACGGGACAGGAGTAGGCCGCGCCCCAGCATAGTCTAAGGAATCAAAGGTCCGCGGCGCGCTGGCTTAATGTCCTGGAGAGCGGGCCATGTCCTATTTTGCGTCGTCATGGAAGTGTAAACCTACCGCGGTTTTCGCGCCAGATCCGTTCGCCAATTTGGCAGTCGTAGCCGTCCTCGCTCATCCCGTAGTACTGTGCTGGCAAGAGCTGTGCATGCGATGGGACCGTCAGACCGGCAATCTCAAGCACCAACTTTCGCTTTACGGCGGCTGCAAATTGCGACCAATCATGGACCGGGATCGCAAAAGCACCCGGACCGCCAATCACGCAATAGCGGTAATACGCGTCCAAGTCCTCCAGATGCCAGTTGGAGCCGATGCCATCCCGGGTCATCAGTGGTAGGCCGTTAATCGTGATCCCCGCCGCCAACACGGTGTCACGTGCTCGCGTGACCGACCCGCCTTGATTGTTCGGGCCGTCACCTGAGATGTCGATCACCCTTCGGAGGCCGTGAAACTCGTTTGTCGACAGACTGGTGAGCGCGTTCCGCAACGCGCCCGAGATTGAGGTGCGCCACATGGCCGGTCTGTCGTTGAGCTCGACGCGCGCAGCGAAGGCTTCTGCGTCGCCGCGCGTCTTGACCGCTGTCCAAGGGATGACGACGCGCTGTGCATAATCGCCCGACCATTCGACATAGGTGATTGCCACCTCGCCAATCAGCCCACGCGCGATGGCCGCCACGACCTCCTCCGAACGCATCGCGGCAGCATATCCGCGGCGCTGGATCTCGAGTTCGGCTGGAGCCATGGATCGAGAGACATCGACCGCGAGGTAGAGCTCGACGTCCACCTCTCGGGGTTCCTGCGTCTCGGCCAACAAGGGCGTGGCGAGGGCGACAATGATTGAGGTCAACAGTCTCAGCATGGACCGATCGTGCGGTATCCAGGCCGTCCATGTCCAATCACGAGATGGACAAAGTCGTTGCCAATCGCGGCCTCAGAACCCGGCCACACCATTGCCTTGCCACGGCTTCACCAAGTTGCCAAAGCGCGTGAACCGTCCCTCGAACGACAAGTCAACCGTGCCAATCGGGCCGTGCCGTTGCTTGCCGATGATCACCTCGGCCTTGCCGCCCGCGGCCGCGCACCGGTTTTTCCAGGCGTCGTATTTCTTCTGCGCATCGCGGGCGGCATCGCCAGTAAGGTCGTCGGGGTTCGTGGGTTCTTCCCGCTCGAGATAGTATTCCTCGCGGTAAACGAACATGACGACATCGGCATCCTGCTCGATGGAGCCTGATTCACGGAGGTCGGAGAGTTGCGGGCGCTTGTCATCTCGGCTTTCCACCTGGCGGGACAGTTGCGAGAGGGCAACGACGGGGACGTCGAGTTCCTTGGCGATGGCCTTGAGGCCCTGAGTGATTTCAGAGACTTCGTTGACCCGGCTGTCCTTGGACGTGGCCGGTTTAACCAGTTGCAGGTAATCAACGAAAAGCGCGTCGAGGCCGTGCTCGCGCTTAAGGCGCCTCGCACGGGCGGCCAGCTGGCTAATCGGAAGAGCCGCCGTGTCATCGATAAAGAGCGGGCAAGCCTCAAGGACCTTCGCGGCCTCGACCACCCGCCGCATATCGATCTCGTTGAAGTCCCCTCGGCGGAGGAGCTCGGAGGGGACTTCGGCAGCCTCGGAGAGAACGCGGGTGGCAAGCTGTTCCGCCGACATCTCAAGCGAGAAAAAGCCGACGACGCCGCCGTCCACCGCACCGGTCGAGCCGTTTTTTAGGGTGCCGCGCTTATAACTCTTGGCGATGTTGAAGGCGATGTTTGTGGCCAGTGACGTCTTTCCCATCGATGGTCGGCCTGCGAGAATGAGGAGGTCGGACTTGTGAAGTCCCCCCAGCTTCTTGTCGAGGTCGACAAAGCCCGTCGACAGGCCCGCAAGCCCGCCATCGCGCTGATAGGCGGCGTTCGCGACCTTCACGGCATCGGTCACGGCACTCAGGAAAGACTGGAACCCTTGGGTGACCTGTCCCGCCTCACCGAGCTTATAGAGTGCCTGCTCGGCTTCCACGATTTGCTCTTTTGGTTCGTTGTCAACGTCGACGATCGCAGCCTTGGCGGCGATGTCCTGCCCAAGCGACATAAGCTGCCGTCGAACCGAGAGGTCATAGACGATCTGGGCGTAGTCCCGCGCCGCGAAAGACGAGATTGCGGCTCCTGCAAGACGTGCGAGATAAGATGGTCCCCCAAGTTCCCGCAGCCCTTCATCGTCTTCAAGAAACGCCTTGAGGGTGACCGGTGTGGCGCGCATGTTCTTGGCGATCCGTGCGGAGGCGATTGAATAAATGCGCGCGTGCACAGGTTCGTAGAAGTGGCTGTCATCAATGATCGATGCGACGGCATCGTAAACATCCGGGTCGGTGAGGATTGCGCCGAGAAGCTGTTGTTCTGCCTCGATATTGTGGGGCTGGGTCTCCGCGGGCGCTTCGATACGCTCGCCAACTCGCGCAACCTGGTTCACGGGTCGCCTCCTCGGTTTGTTTTGTTCTGCTCGTCGTCGTTCGCTATGGCGTGAGGCCCAGCGCCGATCAATCTGGATATCTTGTGGACAGTTTGTGGGAAACCATGGTGACACAGTTTCTTGTGCCGCGCTACCCTGGTGCCCCTAAATGATGGGGCGCTTAACTGGTTTTTTTTGAATTTGGCGTTCTAGTCATCGCTTGAGCCATGCGCAGCCTGCCAAGCCCTTGGATCCTGCAGAAACGCTTCTGTCGCGTCGCAGGTTGCGGCATCGAAAAAGCCTTTAGTTCGGGCAGCTTCGAGCACATCCCACCACGTGCATAGATAGTGGAGTTTCACCCCATGGTTGCCGAGACGCGCTTCGGTTTCAGGGAAGATTCCATAGTAGAAGATGACCGATGTATGGTTGCACTTAGCCCCCGTGGCGCGAATCGCCTCGACAAAGGAAAGCTTCGATCCGCCGTCGGTGGTTAGGTCCTCAACAAGGAGGACACGGTCTTCTCCGTCCATTGTTCCTTCGATCCGGGCATTGCGGCCGTAGCCCTTGGGCTTTTTCCGGACATAGGTCATGGGCAAGGCGAAACGCTCGGCCATCAACGCCGCAAATGGGATCCCCGCGGTCTCGCCACCGGCGATATTTGTGAAGGCCTCAAAGCCCGCATCGCGCATCACGGTGATGGCCATGAAGTCCATCAGAGTGGCGCGGATGCGAGGGAAGCTAATGGTCTTTCGGCAGTCGATGTAAGTTGGCGAGGGCAGGCCGCTGGCAAGGGTAAAAGGCTCTTCGGGACGGAAATCCACCGCATCGATCTCGAGAAGCATCTGCGCCGTAAGCCTTGCGATGTCGTCTTTCGGCGGAAAGGAAGTTGGGATCATTGATCGGGCTCGCTTTTCATTTGGCTGGTGAAGCGCCGAACGGCTTGATCAGACCAGATCATACAACCCTCCATGCCAACGGCACACCGGGGTCGAAAATTGTAACAGGTCCGTCTTCGGTTTCGATTGCGGACGGATAATCCGGAGCGGTTCTCTCTAGCGTCAGCGTCCCCTCGTTCACGGGTAGGCGGTAGAAGGCGGGTCCATGGCGCGAGGTGAACCCTTCGAGCCGGTCGAGCGCGCCCTCCTCTTCGAAGACCTGTGCTAGGATCGAGAGTGCGTTTGTTGCGGTGAAACAGCCCGCGCAACCACAGGGCTGGAGCTTTGCGGAATCCGTGTGGGGGGCGGAGTCGGTTCCAAGAAAGAACGACGGGTCGCCGGATGTGGCGGCGAGGCGCAGTGCCTGGCGGTGCTCTTCACGCTTTGCCACCGGGAGGCAATAGTAATGTGGCCGAATGCCGCCTGCGAGGATGTGGTTGCGGTTGATGACCAGGTGATGCGCCGTGATCGTGCCCGCGATGGTTTCGCCTCCGTCCCGCACGTAGTGCGCACCCTCCATGGTCGTGATGTGTTCCATCACGACCCGCAAGTTGGGGATGCGCTCGCGAAGCGGATGCAAGACTTGATGAACGAAAACGGCCTCTCGGTCGAAGATGTCGACGTTTGGGTCGGTAACCTCACCGTGCACGCAAAGAGGGAGGCCTATCTGGGCCATGGTCTCGAGAACGCGAGTGACCTTCGTGAAGTCCCGCACGCCCGATTGTGAGTTCGTCGTTGCGACTGCCGGGTAGAGTTTCACCGCGCGGATCAGTCCGATCTCATGGGCGGCGCGCACATCCTTGGGATCGGTGTCTTCAGTAAGGTAGAGCGTCATAAGCGGACGAAAGTCCGATCCGCGGGGTTTGGCATTCAGGATGCGGTCGCGATAGTCGGCGGCATCAGCCGCTGTGACCACCGGCGGGACCAGATTGGGCATTATGATGGCGCGGGCAAAATGCCGAACCGTCTCGGGCAGAACCGCTTTCAGCATGGCGCCATCCCGCAGGTGCAAATGCCAGTCGTCCGGTCGTCGGATTGTGAGGCGTTCTGTCATCCTCCCCGACGCCTGGAGCTGGCTCGCGAATACGCGGTCGCCGGGTCAGTTGTCGCTATGAGATGGTGCATACTCTTGATGGCCTATTGCGGTCGAAGGGCTCTAGCGCAAAGTGGCACTGGCGACCAGTCCCGGCAACATCTGCTTTATTATTGGGCATCCGCTCGGCGATCGCGCCGGCGCTATGCGGGGCGCGGGATCTTGAATTGCGCTTCCAAGCCGGCGGGCGCATCATGATCGTCGAACATGGAGACGTGATGCTCGACGTACCGTTGCCAAAGCTGCAACGCACTCGCGGGAAAGCCGCCGTGAGGCTTTCTCACGATAGCGCGACCCGCCTGGAAAGGCTTCGTCAAGAAGGGGCGGCTAAGGTGTTCCTCCCCAGGTCGCACGGCCTTCACCCCGAGATTGTATTTCTAAACACCGCAGGCGGGCTGACCGGTGGTGATGCGCTGCGATACGCTCTCACACTCGGCGCTGGTGGCGCAGCGACGGCCACCACCCAGACTGCGGAGCGGATCTATAGAAGCGGTGGTCGGGAGACCGCGCGGGTGGATGTCGTTCTCAAGGTTGGAGAGGCGGCTCGGCTCGACTGGGTTCCGCAAGAGACCATTCTCTTCGACGGCGCTGCACTCGAACGCGCAACCGATGTTCATCTCGGTGCCGGGTCCACGTTCCTCATGGTGGAAACAGTGGTGTTGGGGCGCTCAGCCATGGGTGAACGCGTTTCAAGTCTCGACTTCAAGGATCGCCGCCGAGTGTTCCGCGAAGAACGGCCGGTATTTGTCGAGCCATTGCATCTCGACAATCAGAGCGTCGTGGGCAACGGGACGGCGGAATTGAATGGTGCCCGGGCGCTTGCGACCGTTGCGCTCTTCGCCCAAGGTGCCGAAGATGCGCTAACGCGCGTTCGGAGATGTATCCAGACGACAGATGTTGCGGCGCATGCGAGTGGCTGGGATGGAAAGGTCGTGATGAGGGCCATGGCGCCGGAGGCACGCCCACTTAGGCAGCTGGTTGTTGCGGTCGTCTCGGCGTTGAGGGGTGGGGACATGCCTCGTGTTTGGCAGGTCTGAAGGGGTCGAGTAGGGGGACAAGCCATGAACCTGAGCCCGAGAGAGAAGGACAAACTGCTGGTTAGCCTCGCCGCGATTATCGC
>JBCCKB010000094.1:0-10429 GCA_039027595.1 Pseudomonadota bacterium
CTTGAGAACTCTGTACCTAGTGCGAACGTGCCATCGTTGCTCACTGTGTAAATAGCACGAGGCAGTGTGCTCTTTTCCCTGGTTTTCACATCAAGGATACGCAAAACCTATGACGGCATGCCGATAGGTCGAGTGCGGCCGCGGTCGCTCCAGTGGCACCAGGTCACGTTCTGAACCCCGCAAATGTTTCTGGGGCACGGGCCGGCCTTCCAAGCCTTGGAGGATTTCTATCTTAAGTGGAGTGACTGTCTCGGTCGCGCCTATTCTGCGAGCGCGAGGCGGCCGCGTGGCCGGCCGTTGGGAGAAAATTCGCCAATATACCTCGGGTTGTTACCGCTATCGATCTTGACTGCACACGCCCTGATGGTGCAACAATTACAATCACATCCGGATTATGGTTGACGGGGTACGTCCGGACAGCGTCACAGATCTTAGTGGCTTCGATTGTCTGTCAGGCATCTTGCACTGATTTCTAGCAGGCTGTGTATCCCTGTAACTCGGAGGGCATGCCCCGGACGCGCACAGGGAGGAATGGCGCGTCCGACACGGCGCGCATTGCGCGCCAGCGGCGGTCCCGAGGAAGGCCGGTGAGAACGGCCTTTCGGTCCGCGGTCACCTTCTGCGCTGACCGCGGACCGCACCAAGGCGCCGCATTTACTGATTGGAGACAAGCTGAATTGCGAGTTCGCGCATCAGCTTGTCGCGCATCACATAGCCGAACTCCTGATATGATCGCGCGGTATAGACAAACGCATCCTCTCCAACGATCACATTTTGCCGGTAGTACTCCGTCAGGTTGCCGTCATCGGTCTCGATCGCCAGGGCGTTCACCGTTATGCCTTCGGCCGCCAACGCCGCGTGCTGGCTTCCCGGCAGGATCCCCTCATTCGAGCGTCCGTCCCCCGACAAATCAACCACCCGACGGTCACATGCTGGCGCGCTATGGAACGCACCGACCGCGAAATCCAATGCTGCACCGAGCGCGGTGGGTTGGTCGATCCAGGCCCGTTCAACAGAGAGAAGCGCGGCCCGAAAGGCCTCCAGGTCTCCGTGACCCCGGATTGGCGTCCACTGCAGCGACAGATGCTGGCTGGCGTGCCCCGACCATTGCACAAGTGCCAACGCTGCGTTTTGACGTACAATCGCGTCGGCAATCAATCCGTCGTTCAGGCCCATCACGAGGCCCTCAATCTGGGTGGAATACTCCACCGGACTGATCGACGCGGAGACGTCGACCGCGAAAAGAAGGGACAACTCACAGCGCGGTGCTGACAAAGCCGGCCCTGCGGCCGCAAGGGCGGCCACCAATGCAAGCATCTTAGCCATGGGGCCAATTTTCAAAAAAAGGTTACAAAACTGACAACGCACGGACCCAGATCTTACCTGCGCGTTCTCTCTGCCACCCGTTTCCCCGGGGCCAGGGTTGGGATAGTTTGCGCGAACGATGCGCGACCTCATGC
Source organism: Pseudomonadota bacterium (assembly GCA_039027595.1). GTDB lineage: Bacteria > Pseudomonadota > Alphaproteobacteria > Rhodobacterales > Rhodobacteraceae > Ovoidimarina. The sequence continues at coordinate 1,461 of JBCCKB010000094.1, forward strand.
TGACCCCGGAGCTTCTGTTGCATGCCTATGCGTCAGGGATTTTCCCGATGGCGGAAGCGCGTGACGATCCGGACGTCTTCTGGGTTGACCCGATGTATCGCGGCATCATTCCCCTGGACGGGTTCCATATTTCTCGATCGCTTGCCCGCCGGATCCGCCAGGGTCGCTACGCGGCGGCGATAAACCGTGACTTCGAGGGCGTGATCGATGCGTGCGCCGACCGGCCGGAGACTTGGATCAATCAGACAATCCGCGGACTTTACCTAGAGCTATACGCGGGCGGATACGCGCATTCGCTGGAAATTCGCGACGGCGGCAGGCTCGTGGGTGGGGTCTACGGAGTTGCCTTGGGCGGCGCGTTTTTTGGCGAAAGCATGTTCTCTCGGGCCCGCGATGGCTCAAAGGTCGCGCTGGCTTATCTTGTAGACCGGCTTCGAAACGCAGGATTTGTCTTGTTCGATGTGCAGTTCCTGACGCCGCATTTGCAGTCCTTGGGCGCCATTGAAGTGCCCCGCGAAACCTATCATTCGCGGCTCGCGGATGCGCTGGATCTTAGGACCGATTTTGCGGGCGTTGGCCCCGTTCCCGAGCCTCAGACACTGCTACAGCGGATGACCCAAACATCGTAGCGCGGGTGATCGAGTGCCGAGAGCGCGGGCGACGATGCAATCATCCAGCCATCGAAGGCTGGTGCTTCGAACCCATCCACCGTGACCGTGAGACGGGCGAATGCATCACCGGTGGGGTTCGCCACGGGGACCCGGCATTCGCCAAGGGCCACGGTCAATGTTCCGTAACGCGTGCTGCCACCGGTGGCCAAGTCAATATCGGTCACGGTGCCCGCGACCTTGTCGAGGCCCCGCAACACCGCTCCCGGCGCGCCACGGACCGCCATAACGGGGGCCGCACGGCGCCCACCCCCAAGGCTGAGAGGCTCGGACTGGCCAAGATCCAGGGTTTCGACCGTAATGCCCCCGCCGATGGTCTCCTCGCTTCCTATCGACGGCAGCGTCTCGGTCTCAACCGTCGTTTGCGCCCAACCAAGCGCCGGTAGCGTCACCGCGAGCGCAAACGAAGAAAGCCTGGTCATTCCTCGCCTCCCGCGACGAATTTCAGCAAGAGCGAAATCAGCGAGACCGAGGACTCGGTATCGAGGATCTCGGCGCCGGGATCATAGTTGAATGGGGATCCGCCGGGCAGGATCTCCAGAAAGCTCCCCCCCAAAAGGCCCTCGGAGGCAACCACAAGAGCCGTGTCATCGGGCAGGACGACGGCATCATTTATCGAGATTGTCGTCTCGGCGCGGAACGTCTCGGGGTTGAGGTTCATCGACGTCACCGTGCCCACCTTAACCCCGGCAAGACGGACATCGGTCCCCACGGTGATGCCTTCGGCGGAGCGGAAGCTCGCGGACATCGCATAGCTGCCATCCTCGATCCCAGACCCGACGAATTGGCTGGCATATACAAGAAACCCTGCCGCCGCTGCGACAACGAGCCCTCCGGTGATCACCTCTGCGCTATTTGCGGCCATCGCGCTACTCCGGCTCCCACGCGTCATAATCGGCGCGCGCAACGGGATCGGGCCTCCGGATCGACCCCGGTGGCGTGTACGCTTGTGACGTGCCCGTCAGGTTTTCCTGGTGAGGCTTCTCCCAGTTTTTTCGAGGGAGCGCCGTCTTTGTCGGAGGGTCGTCCCAGGTGTGGTGCAGCCAGCCATGCCAATCCGGTGCGATTCTGCTGGCCTCCGCTTCGCCGTTATAAATCACCCATCTCCGGCTGCCGTCGCGACTTTCATAAAAGCTGTTGCCGTCCTCATCCTCCCCCACCTTCACACCATGGCGCGCCGTAAAAATCTGGGTGCCAAGGGTCTGGCCGTTCCACCAAGTGACGGCGCGCAAGAGTAGCGTTGCGAGGCCCATGGGCGCACCTCCGGGAAGCTCTGTTCTGAGATATGGCGTATGCGGCTGACAACGTCCAGCGCCTGCGCCATTTCGCCAAGCTATCCTGGCGTTAAGGTTACGTTTACCATTGGAGCGCGACGCTGGGCGACGCGGCACACCGCTTTCCGACGACCAATGGGGGATACCAACCATGCATGGATTGTTCCGCTCGATCTTGGCCATCGGTCTCCTGTCGCTCCTGGGAGCCTGCGCGGAACCCGTGTCCCGACACGAGGCTCCAAGGATTCTGGCGATGGGGGACTCTTTGTTGTCCTGGAACCGGGCGACCGGACGCTCCGTGGCGCATGGGGTGGAGGGGCTCTTGAACGAACCCGTCGTCGATCGGTCTGTCCCCGGGGCGCACGTGATCTATGCCCTCCCGATCTCCGGCAGCCTGGGCCTAAAGATCGATCGCCAATACCGCGCGGGCGACTGGGACTGGATCATTCTCAACGGAGGTGGAAACGATCTTTGGCTCGGCTGCGGGTGCGGGGCGTGCGACGGGCGCATGGGGCGGATGCTTACGCCCGATGGAGCAAGTGGCGCCATCGCGGCAAGCGTTTTTCGGCTTCGAGCGACGGGAGCGCGGGTGATTTACCTCGGCTATCTCCGAAGTCCTGGTCGCGGCTCGCCGATCGAGCACTGCCGCGACGACGGGGATGAGCTCGAGCGGCGCCTCGCGCGGCTTGCCGGGCGCGACCCTGGGATCACCTTCGTGCCGATCGGCGACATGGTGCCCTATGGCGACCGGAGCTATCACAGCTTCGACATGATCCACCCATCCGCAAAGGCCAGCGCCGAGATCGCGGCGCGGGTGGTGTCGGTCATAAGGTCGGGCGAGTGACCAGCGGGCGCCTGGGCGGGGCTTGTCCGGATCGCGATGCAAGGACGCCCTCCGTCTGTTTGCGCGGACCGATCGGCGTGTCGCAGGATGGCATGACGTCTAGCGTCGGGCACGACGCCATCCAGCCGCGCGCGCCTCTGCTTCGCTGCAGAACCATCGCTCTCCTCTGGCCTCGGCGATGCGGGTGCGACCGTAGTCCGCCTGCCCTGGCATGTGATAGATCCTGCCACCGGACGAGATGTTGCCCTTAATCGGGCAGCCGTCTGGGATGGCCTCGGTTCCGACGCGCCCGGCCCGGTGGTCCTCGGGGGACGCCATCGGTCCGGAAAAGATCCCGCGACCGGCCACCTGGGCCGCTTTTTCAGCGTCGAGATAGTCCCGGGAGTATTTCAGATACGCCTCCGCGAGGCCCGAGCGGACAATCACCGCGGCCATGTCTTCAGCTTCAACCATGCAACGTCCAATCGTTCTTCCGTATCGGTCTGTTCCGCGCGCCTCGCATTGGCCGATGCGGCCCTCAAAGAGGCGCCGGACCTCGCGTGTCACCCAAGCGCCGCAGTCCCAGGACACCCCTTCACCGCGCGAGCAGGTCTGATCGCGCTCGGGGGCATCAATCCCATGGAGACGCACGCGGACCCCGTTGATTTCGATCGTATCGCCATCGATAACGGCAATACGTCCCTCTGGTCCCGCCAGGACCGGATGCGCCCATTGGAGCGCTAGGAGCACTGCACAAATCCACCTCACCATGTCCCATGGGGGACCAATTTGCCGCGTCTGGCAAGGCGCGAGTGGTTCTTTCGGTTAACGGGCCGGAGCTAGACCTTGGTGGCGGGCGGTGGGGGTGTCAGGGCGCGGGAACGCAGGACGTGCTCGCGCCACGTGATGAAGCTGACCGCGCCCAGGATCAATCCACCGCCAAGGATCACCCAGAGGTCCAAGTCCTCGCCAAAGACCGCCCAGCCGAGGAGCACGGCCCAAAGAAGTTGCAGGAATGTGACGGGCTGGGTCACCGTCACCGGTGCTGCCGCGAAGGCGAGGGTCATAGTATAGTGCCCGGCGGTCGCGAAGACCGCGACCAGGAACATCCACCCAATCTGGGCAGCCGTTGGAGGCACCCAGACCAGCGCCGCCAACGGCGCCAGCCCGATCGCGACCGTAACCGAGAGCATGCCGACAACGACCTCCGGGCGGGTTTCTCCTGACATGAGCTTGGCCAAGAGGTAGGAGACACCGAAGGTCACCGCCGCCAACAGCATCGCGAGATGCCCCATTGAAAGCTCTCGGAACCCGGGCCTTAGGATGACCATCGCCCCCAGGAAGGCCAGGCCAATCGCGAGGATACGGCGGCTTGCGAGGCGCTCACCAAGAAAAAGCGCCGCCCCGATCGTGACGTAGATCGGTGCCATATAGTTCATGGCCGTGACCTCGGCGATGGTGATCCGGGTCATGGCGAAGAACCAAAGCGTAACGCCTGCGGTATGCGCGGCACCACGGATCGCAAAAAGCCGGAGCTGGCGCCTGGTCAGCCGAGCCCGCAACATTGGACGGATCATCGGGATCAGGAATACCAGGCCAAGTAGATATCGCAGAAATGCCGATTCTGCCGCCGGGAGGCCCGGACCGACATGTTTAACGATCGCTGTGACCGCAACAAAATTAAGACCAGTGACACCCATCCAAAGGATGCCGGCAACAGGCCTTTGTGATGCTTGGTCCATGGGTCGTCTAGAGCAGGTTTCGCGGTGGTTGAAACCCCAATTCGCGATTGACCACGGGACGAGCCAGACCAAAAGGGCGCATCGCCCGGCCTCAGGACAGCACGAGCGAGAGCGCAATGACCCACATTACGACGCCAATCCCCGCATCGAGGATCCGCCAGGACCGGGGCTTGGCAAAGACAGGCGCGAGAAGCCGCGCGCCGTAGCCTAGCGAGAAGAAGAACGTAAAGCTCGCGGTTACTGCGCCCGCGCCGAAAGCCGGGCGCATCGGGCCGTAGTCAGTGGAGACCGAGCCGATGAGCACGAGCGTGTCGAGATAGACATGCGGGTTCAGCCAGGTCAGCGCGAGGCAGGTCAGGAGCGTTGGCCGCAGGCGCGCGCCCCCTCCTCGAGCGGCCTCAAGCGACTGAGCGCTCCCCAGAGCCCGACGGAAACTCAAGAAACCATAGGCAAAAAGGAAGGCAGCGCCTCCCCAGGTCATCACCGGCCGAAGCCACGGAGCGGCTTCGGCAATCCATCCAAACCCCGCGACCCCTGCCAAGATCAACACCGCGTCCGACAGCGCACAGGCCAAAACGACCCAGAACACGTGCTCGCGCCGGAGACCTTGGCGAAGAACAAACGCGTTCTGCGCGCCGATCGCGAGGATCAGACCGAAGGCGAGGCCGAACCCCGCGAGCCATGCCTGCAGCCCGGCCGATGCCATCCGATACCCTCACCAAGATCCCAGGAACCCCTCGAGCTCCATCTGGGGACTTGCATGGTGTAGGCGGCGCCCGGCTTCAAGCGATTAGCACCTCTGCGGTGACTGTACAGATCGGTCGCGGCTTGTTATATATTTAAGATATATTCTAAGGATTGGTGCTCATGTCGCAATACCTCGCCACCCTAGGGACAGGCAGCTATGGCAGGCTTGGCTTGTTCGGCTCGTTTGACGTTGTTGTCTTGGGCGGCGGCCCGGCTGGCATCGCGGCCGCGACAACGGCCGGAGAGGCGGGGTTGTCGACGCTCCTGATCGAACGTTTGGGGTTTTGTGGCGGAGCCGCGGTCTCGGGCATGTCGGGGACGATCTGCGGGCTCTTCAATACCGTGGACGATCCAAGCATCGCCCAGCCCCAGCAACTGATCTTTGGCTTCGCCGAGCGGATGCGGGTCGCTCTCGAGGCAGATGGCGGGCTAACTGCACCGCAGATCTACGGGAAAACATGGGTGACCACCCATGACTGCGCGACCTACAAAAAAGTGGCGACGGATGTTCTGCGGGACGCTGGCGTCCAAGTGCTTTACCACACGGAGATGGTCGATGTCCTGACAGCGGACGATGCGGTCACGGGGCTTATCTTGCACACCCGCTCCGGGTTCACGCGGGTCGAGGCTAGGCGTTTTGTCGATTGTAGCGGTGATGCCGACATCGTCTTTCGGATGGGGATGCCCACGACCAAGGGAAACAACGGCGCCATCCAGAACCCCTCGATGATGTTCAAGATCGGAAATGTCGACCTTCCCCGTTACCTGGACTACTGGGGAACCGATACAATCTCACCGCCGAAGGTCGTGGAAAAGCTCGAGGCCCGAGATGAGCTCGTGCGCAAGAAGGTTTGGCTGTTCCCGACCGTCAACCCCGGTGAGATCCTCGTGAACGGGACCAAGATCACGGGCTTTGACGGGCGCGCCCTCGACGTAACGGATCCGGTCGACCATTCCGAGGCCGAGCAGTTTTCCATCTACCAGGCGAAAGCGTTTTTCCGCTTCCTAAAGGAAGAGATCCCCGGCTGCGAGGACGCGTATTTCATCGACTACGGTCAAGAGGTGGGCGTCCGCCAAACGCGGTCGATTTCAGGTGTGGAGCGGCTCACGAACGAGGATGTCGTGGGCAAGCGCAAACGCCGGGATGCGATTGCCCGATCGAGCTGGCCCATCGAGCTTCACTACGGGGCAAAACCGAAGACGGAATGGTTGGTCGATGACTATTATGATGTGCCGTTTGGCACGCTTGTTCCCCGCGAGGGCCGTAACGTAATTGTCGCCGGGCGGTGCCTGAGCGCAGAGCATGAGGCGCTCGCGAGTTGCCGGGTGACTGCCCAGTGCTTTGAATACGGGCGCGCCGCCGCTTTAGCGACTGTGATCTCGCTCGAGAGCGGGGTCGCGTACTTAGAGATCGACGGCGTCGAAATTGCGACGCTGATGAAAGGCTGAGGCGACATGGAGGACGCGACCGTCGCCAAAATAGAGCTGATGGCCATTGGACCACACCATGACCGGGGCACGTGGTCATCCCGACTTGGGCCGATGTACGAGGCGCTGATTATAGCACGGCTCACCCTTTCGAACGGCGTCGAAGGGATTGCCGGGGTTACCGTCTACACCGAGCACGAATTTGACCGAAGCGTGCACGCGGCCGCAGGGCTGATGGCGCCCTTTGTCTTGGGCCGCTCGGTCCATGATATCCCGAAGATCTACCGCGATATGCGCGGTCGTTACGTACCGCTGAACCATGTCGCCACCTCTATCTTTGATATCGCCATGCATGATGGAAAGGCAAAGACCTTGGGCCTGCCGATCTACAAGATGCTCGGTGCCGCCCAGGAGAAGATTCGGGCCTACGCGTCGAGCCCGCTCTTCGGGACCGACGAGGCCTATGTCGCCTATGTTCACACGATGCTGGAGGAAGGCTACGGGACCATCAAGATCCACCCCTATTGCCAATTCGACGATGACCTGAGGCTCGTCAAACGGCTGATCCGGGACTTCATCGATCAAGATGTCCGCTGGATCCTGGACGCCGACGCCAACTACACCCGCGATCAAGCTCTTCGGATCGGCCGCGTCATGGACGCGGCTGGGTGGGAGTTCTTCGAAGCCCCACTTCCCGATAACAACCTGAAGGGATACGGGTCGCTTGCCAACGCGCTCGACATGGACGTCGTCTACGGCGGCACCACGCTCCCGGATCCGCATCTGATCGAGCTTGGGCTTCAGATGGGCGCGTGGGATCGGGTGCGCTTTGAGGCTAGTGGCATCGGAGGTTTCACCGGAGGCAACGAAGCGATGGCCATCGCGCGGGCCCATGGCGTGAAATGCGAGCTCCTAAGCTGGGGCTATACGCTGTCCCAGGCTGCAAACTTGCACTTGATGCTGGCCAATTCGAACTGCGAGTACCTCGAACAGGCCTCGCCGTTCGAGAAGTATGAGTTTGGCGCGCATGATGTTCTGCGGCCCGATATGGACGGCTATGTTCATCCGACGGACAAACCCGGCCTGGGAATAGACATGAACTGGGACGCGATCGCGCCATGTACCTATGCGTTTCGGGAGTTCGTTGCCGCCTAACCCCGCGCGAGAGTCCAGAATGATCAACCCTTCAAAGCGGAAGACCAAAGCCGAGATTGCCTCGGAGAGAATTGAGGCCGCGATCGTGAATTGCGAGCTCAAACCAGGCAGCGTCCTGATCGAGGCGGAGATCTCGGAATGGCTTGATCTTGGTCGGACACCTGTCCGCGAAGCCCTGGTCGGTCTGGCGAGCGCGAACTTGGTACGGCTAAGTCGCGCGGGCGTGATCATTCCCGAACTCAACGCCATGACAATGCTCAAACTTCTTGAGCTGCGGGAACCCATTGAACGGCTGTGTGTCGAACGCGCGGTGTTGCGCCAAAACTCGGCCGACCAGGACGCTTTCCGCGACCTTCAGTCCAAATTGTCCGAAACGCCGCCGAACGCGCGGCGCGCGTTCATGACCTGCCTCTGGGATGTCCACAAAACCCTCGCAAGCGCGTCTCAAAACGAGTTCATCTATGCGGCTCTTAAGACGACCCAAGGCTTGTCGCGCCGGTATTGGGGCTATTACGCCACGGAAAGCGATCAAGCCCGCGCCACAGAGATCTATCGAGACCTCCTGGGAGCCATCATATCTCACGAAGCGGCGCATGCACTTAAGGCATCGGAAGAGCTTATCTCCTACCTCCGCGACTTCACGCTCGTCACGATGGACCGGATGTCCGGGCAGACCCGGATCTCGGGGCCAAACTGAGCGAGAGCCAAGGTGGCGCGCATGTACGGAGCTTAGGGGGCCCCTGCAGGTCTTGACGCCATCGCGGGGATTTCGAGAGATCGTCCGACTTGGCAGAGCCCGCGCGGTTCGAGCGGGTAGCCTTGCGGTGGGCTTCACTCCACGCCAGCGGTCCGTCGTGAACGGACGGGCGCCCGAAAGTACGATGAGCGCGGCGTGTCTTCTGCATCGAAGGCACGAACCACGCTGTCGCGCGTCTCCAAGGTCTCGAGCAGCGCATTCAAGCTGGAATGACCCGTGACGGCTTCGGGCTCGAGGGGCGCATGGCGCGGCGCGATTAGGGACCACCTTGCGCAGCCCGCCAGATAGAAATCGCAAACGCTCAATTCCGTACCGAGCAACCACGGCCCCCGGTTGTGTTGAATGCAGGCCTCCAGCATGGCGAAATGAGCCCGC
>JBCCKB010000095.1:0-10418 GCA_039027595.1 Pseudomonadota bacterium
CGGCACCCTGGCGCTGCGCGACCTGCGCGCGCGTGGCATCGAGCCCATGGCAGTCCTGTCGCTGATGGCGCGGCTTGGCTCTTCGGATCCGGTGGAGTTGCGCAGCACGCTGGATGAGGTCATCGCCGGATTTGACGTCACCCGCTTCGGCACATCGCCGACGAAATTCGACGAAGCGGACCTGGCGCCGCTTTCCGCCCGAGTGATCGGGGCCATGCCATACGAAGCGGTGGCCGACGAGCTGCGCGGCCAAGGTGTGCCGGATGAGATCGCCCAGCGTTTTTGGAGCGTCGTGCGCGAGAACCTCGCAAACCGAGCAGAAGCGGCCCAGTGGTGGGCGGTGTTCCGGGATGGTCCGGTGGGCGCCGAGGCTCTTTTGGGCGAGGACCTCGAATTTGCGCGGAGCGCGGTCGCCACCCTCTCCGAGCCGCCATATACGTCCGAGACCTGGGGCATCTGGACTGCCGCATTAAAAACCGAGACAGGGCGCAAAGGACGTGCTCTCTTCCGGCCGCTCCGCCTTGCCGTGACGGGCGCTGAACGCGGCCCTGAAATGGCGGATGTCATGCCGCTGCTCCAGCGCAAGCCCAGGGTCTAGACGTGGCCGGAGAGGCCAAGTTCGTCGAAGGCGCTCCAATGCGCCACATCACGGTGATGTCGCTTGCGTCTTCGGTTGGTCTGATGGCGGTGTTCGCGGTCGATGTTGTCGACATGGTGTTTATCTCGATGCTGGGCAAGGAAGAGCTCGCGGCGGCGGTCGGCTACGCGGGTGCAATCCTGTTCTTCACAACCTCGTTTGGAATTGGCATGGCGATTTCGGCGGGTGCGCTGGTCGCGCGCGCTTTGGGTGCGGGTGATACCACGCTGGCACGGCGGCGCGCATCGACCTCGCTGCTCTACGGGATTGTCCTTGGCGGGCTTTTCGCCTTTGCGGTCTGGGTGAACATTCCGAGCCTCGCGGCCCTTGTGGGGGCCTCGGGAGAAACGCTTGACCTCGCAACGCTTTATCTCTCGATCATCATCCCTTCGCTGCCGCTCTTGGTCGTCGGTATGGTGGGCGGCGCGATCCTCCGCGCGCATGGGGCGGCGCGCAAATCCATGATGGTGACGATCATCGGCGGGCTGATCAACGCCGTGCTCGATCCGATTCTGATCTTTGGCCTCAATCTCGAGCTTGTGGGGGCAGCCCTCGCGAGTGTTGCCGCACGGATTGGAATTGGCATCACGGCCCTGATATATATCTTGCGTGACCATGGCGGCTTGGAGCGACCACGGGCCTCCGACATCGCGGCCGACCTGCGGCCAATTCTAGCGCTTGCTGTTCCCGCGATCCTGACCCAGCTCGCGACACCGGTGGGTCAAGCATACGTGACCCGCTCCATGGCCACCTATGGCGAGGAGGCGGTGGCCGGGATGGCCATTGTCGCGCGCCTCACGCCGCTTGCATTTGCGGTGCTCTTTGCGCTTTCGGGTGCGGTGGGTCCGATCATTGGCCAGAATGCGGGCGCGGGCCGAACGGACAGGGTGCAGGCGACCTTCCGCGACGCGCTTATCTTCACCGCGGGCGTGGTCGTCTTGATCGCACTTATCCTCTATGTGCTGAGGGCTCCGATTGCGGCGCTCTTTGGGGCGAGCGGTATCGCCGCCGAACTCGTCTTCCTATTCTGCGGACCCCTGGCCCTTGCGTTCTTCTTCAATGGATCGATTTTCGTGGCCAATGCCTCCTTCAACAACCTGGGCAAGCCGTTTCTGTCCACCGCGGTCAATTGGGGACGGCACACGCTGGGCACAATCCCCTTCGTCATTGTGTTCTCGGCTTGGCTTGGCGCACCGGGCGTTTTGATCGGGCAGGCGGCGGGTGGAGTGATTTTTGGCCTTGCGGCGATCTGGCTTGCCCGGGGTGTGATCGCGCGCTCTGGGGCCGCGCCCGAGGCCGACCCGTTTGCGCGTCAAACGCGGCTCATGCAGATCTTGTTCCATCGGCGATAGTCTTCGTCCGACTGAATGGCGGGGCCACGGCTCACGCGCAAAGGCAGGTCACTATGGCTGGCGCCCGGAAAGAACCGGTGGCGCGACCCTCCGGCACCCCAACGCGTCGAGATGCTGGTCCACGATTGCGCGCTCGGCGTGCGACAGCGTCTGGGCCCGGCCATAGACCGGGTTTTGGCGATCATCGGCCACGGGCGCCTCCCATCCCGCCGTGGTTGCAAAAAAACGCGCCACGCCCGAGGTGCCGAACTGATCCAAAAAACCTTGGACCACCACATCGACATAGCTCAAAAGCACGGGGTTTGCGGTGCTGGGAGCGGCGTGCTTGTCAGACGGGATGGTGTAGACCTGAACCTTTGGCGCATGGGAGGTCTCCGGGGCAACGCTTTGTGCCAGGACCCTGTCATAGGCGCGTTCGCGCTCGTCCAGGGCGGTCCATTCCGCCGCCTCGACGCGGGCGACGAGCCCGTCAATCTGGCTCGCAGGGTCGGGTACCGCGGTCAGATACGCCACGGGTCGCAACGCCGTGTGCCGCCATTCCCGACGCCAGCCCGACAGCCGCCCGGGACTTGCGTCGGTGTATCCATGGGTTCGCCGGTTCACGAGCGAGCCGTATCCAAAGACGTATCCAGATCCCATGTCCCCGAATGGCCCGGCATGCGGCTTGCCACAAGGGCTTGCCGGATGGATCTCTGTCGTCTACCCATGAACGCATCCCCACGGGAGAATCCACGGCGCTCATGCCGTGGTGCCGAAGGAGCAAGCGCCCCGGCAAACTCTCAGGCGAACGGACCGTGGGCGATAACGAACTCTGGAGAGAGGCACCTGCCGTGCCCGCCGAAGGGATAACGATCTCAGGCGAAAGGACAGAGGGGGCATCGGACGGCACGCCTCGGCGGGCCGAAACGGTGCCGGGTGGTCATTCCTCCCGGAGACGCGGGAGTTTGGGATGACGGGGCTCAAACAGACGGATCTTGCTGCGTTTCATGGTGAACTCGGCGGCAAAATGGTGGCGTTCGCGGGTTGGGAGATGCCCGTTCAGTACCCCTCGGGCGTGATGCAGGAGCATCTCGCATGCCGCGCGGGGGCAGGGCTCTTTGATGTGGGCCATATGGGTCAGGCGATTTTACGGAGCCGGACCGGTGACCCTCTCGACGCCGCGCGCGCGCTCGAGACCTTGGTGCCGATGGACATTCTGGGGCTCGCCGAGGGTCGACAGCGTTATGCGCTGTTCACCAACGAGGCGGGCGGCGTCCTCGATGATCTGATGGTCGCGAACCGGGACGACCACCTGTTCTTGGTTGTGAATGCCGCGCGTGCCGCCCACGATATCGCGCATCTCGAAGATGGATTAGGCGGGGATGTCTCGGTCGAACGGGTACCGGACCGGGGGCTCGTTGCACTTCAGGGTCCCAAGGCGGAGGCAATTCTTGAAGCTCTGCTGCCTGGGACGGCGCGCATGCGCTTTATGGACGTGGCCACGTTTTCGTGGGACGGGACCGAGCTTTGGGTCTCGCGGTCCGGCTACACGGGAGAGGATGGTTTTGAAATCTCCGTTCCTTCGCCGCATGCCGAGGCGCTGGCCCGCGCCATCCTGCGGGATCATGCGGCGGCGCCGGTTGGCCTTGGCGCGCGCGACTCGCTCCGGCTGGAGGCGGGTCTGTGCCTATACGGGTCAGATCTCGATGCAACAACCTCGCCAGTGGAGGCAGGGCTGTCCTGGGCGATTGGGAAGGCGCGGCGCGCCGGAGGTCCGCGCGCGGGCGGATTTCCGGGCGCCGAACGGATCCTGGGGGAGTTGGCGGACGGTGCGGCGCGTCAAAGGATCGGTCTTCGTCCGGACGGGCGCGCGCCCATGCGCGCCGGCACGCGCCTTTTTTCGCAAAGCGAGAACGCGTTGATTGGAGAGGTGACCTCGGGAGGCTTTGGGCCGTCGCTGCAAGGCCCGATCTCCATGGCCTATGTCGCGGCCGGTCACGCCGCGCCGGATACGGTTCTGTTCGGCGATGTTCGGGGTAAGCGGCTGGCTGCCAAGGTCGTCGCGATGCCTTTCCAGGCAGCTAATTTCAAAAGGTAGGGACATCCATGAAATACACCGAAGAGCACGAATGGTTGCGCGTCGAGGACGATCTTGTCGTGGTCGGAATCACCGAACACGCGGCCGAACAATTGGGCGACATTGTCTTTGTCGAGCTGCCCGAAGAAGGCTCTACGGTCTCGAAGGATGACGAGATCGTGGTGATTGAAAGCGTCAAGGCGGCGTCCGATATCCTGGCGCCCCTCGATGGGGAAGTGGTCGAGGTGAATGCGGCCCTGGCGGACAATCCGGGCCTGGTCAATGAGGACCCCGGAGGAGAGGCGTGGTTTTTCAAGCTTCGCTGCGAGGATCTCTCGGCCATGGAGGATTACATGGACGAAGCGGCCTATAAGAACTTCATTGGTTAGGGACCCGGGCATGCGCCCGGGTGCCTCCGGCGGGGATATTTCTAAAGAGAAGAAGGGGGCAGACGCCCCGAGAGAGGGAGCCTGACATGCCATTCGAGCCCACAGACTATCTGCCCTATGATTTCGCGAACCGGCGCCACATAGGGCCTTCGCCTCGCGAGATGGAGGAGATGTGCCGGGCTCTGGGCGTGGCGGATCTCGACCAGTTGATCGACGAGACGGTCCCCGCCTCGATCCGGCAGGCGGCCGAGCTTGATTTCGGGAAACCCAAGTCCGAGCGCGAACTTTTGTGGCATATGCGCATGGTGGCCGCCAAGAACCAGGTGTTCACCTCGATGATTGGACAGGGGTATCACGGAACGGTCACGCCGCCCGCAATTCTGCGGAACATCCTGGAAAACCCGGCCTGGTACACCGCCTACACGCCCTACCAACCCGAAATCAGCCAAGGCCGGCTGGAGGCTCTGCTGAACTACCAGACGATGATCTCAGACCTAACCGGCTTGCCGGTGGCGAATGCGTCTTTGCTCGATGAGGCGACGGCGGCGGCCGAGGCGATGACCATGGCGCAAAGGGTCGCGAAATCGAAGGCGGGCACTTTCTTTGTTGACGAGAACTGCCACCCGCAAACGATCGCGGTGATCCGGACCCGGGCCTTGCCCTTGGGCATCGAGGTGATGGTGGGCCCGCCGACTGAACTTGACGCGTCCGCCGTCTTTGGCGCGGTGTTCCAATATCCAGGCACATACGGGCATCTGACCGACTTTACGCCTCACATCGCAAAACTGCATCAAGCGAAGGCGGTTGGAATTGTCGTGGCCGATCCCTTGATGCTGACGCTCCTGAAGGAACCCGGCGCCATGGGTGCGGATATCGCCGTAGGCTCGACCCAGCGCTTTGGCGTGCCCATGGGCGCGGGTGGCCCACATGCGGCCTACATGGCGTGCCGTGACGAGATGAAACGCGCGCTCCCGGGCCGTCTGGTGGGCGTTTCCGTGGATGCGCGCGGCAACAAGGCCTACCGGCTGAGCTTGCAGACGCGCGAGCAGCATATCCGGAGGGAAAAGGCCACCTCGAACGTCTGTACCGCGCAGGCCCTGTTGGCGGTCATGGCCTCGTTCTATGCCGTGTTCCACGGGCCAGAAGGCCTGAAGGCCATCGCCCAACGGATCCACCGCAAGACCGATCGGCTCGCGCGCGGGCTCGAAGCGGGGGGGTACACCGTCGCGCCCGAGTTCTTCTTCGATACGCTGACCGTTGAGGTGGGCGCGCTCCAGGGCGTGATCCTTGAGGCTGGCCTGCGGGAGAAGATCAACTTCCGCAAAGTGGGCGAGACAAAGATCGGGATCACGGTCGACGAGACGGTGCGGCCCGCGACGCTTGAAGGGGTCTGGCGCGCGTTCGGGCTTGATTTCAAGCGCAGCGACTTCGAGGCGGACTACCACCGTGTGCCAGCCGAGCTGGTGCGCGAAACGGCCTATCTCACGCATCCGATCTTCCATCTCAATCGGGCCGAGACCGAAATGATGCGCTACATGCGGCGCCTCGCAGATCGCGATCTGGCGCTTGACCGGGCCATGATCCCGCTTGGCAGCTGCACCATGAAGCTCAATTCCGCGGCCGAGATGATCCCTGTGACGTGGCCCGAATTCTCCAACATTCACCCCTTTACACCCGACGATCAGCTTGCCGGATACCATGAGATGCTGGCCGATCTTTCGGCGAAGCTCTGTGAGATCACCGGCTATGAGGCGATGTCGATGCAACCCAACTCGGGCGCACAGGGCGAGTACGCGGGTCTCCTGACGATTGCCGCCTACCACCGGGCGCGAGGAGAGGGGGAGCGAAACATCTGTCTCATTCCCACATCCGCCCACGGGACGAACCCCGCCAGCGCGCAGATGGCCGGGATGAAGGTGGTCGTGGTTAAGTCGGCAGCGAACGGAGACATCGACCTGGTCGACTTTCGCGCAAAGGCGGAAGCGGCGGGGGAAGCGCTCGCGGCCGCGATGATCACCTACCCCTCGACCCATGGCGTGTTCGAAGAGACCGTCCGGGACGTTTGTGACATCACCCATGAGCACGGGGGGCAGGTTTACATGGACGGTGCAAATCTGAACGCGCTTGTGGGCCTTGTGAAACCGGGGGAGATCGGCTCGGACGTTTCGCACCTCAATCTCCACAAGACGTTTTGCATCCCCCATGGCGGCGGTGGTCCGGGCATGGGCCCCATTGGGGTCAAGGCGCATCTCGAGCCGTTTCTGCCGGGGCACCCCGAGACGGGCGGACGCGAGGGTCCGGTGTCGGCCGCACCCTGGGGGTCGGCTTCGATCCTGCCGATTTCCTGGGCCTATATTCTAATGATGGGCGGGCGGGGGCTGACCCAAGCCACCCGGGTCGCGATCCTGAACGCGAACTACATCGCAAAGCGGCTCGAGGGGGCCTATGAGGTTCTGTTTCTGGGCTCTCACGGCCGCTCGGCCCATGAGTGCATCATCGACACGCGGCCTTTCGCCGAAGTGGGCGTTACCGTTGACGACATTGCCAAACGCCTGATCGACAACGGGTTTCATGCACCAACCATGAGCTGGCCCGTGGCGGGCACGCTTATGGTGGAGCCGACCGAAAGCGAGACCAAGGCCGAGCTTGACCGGTTCTGCGACGCGATGTTGTCGATCCGCGAGGAGATCCGCGCCATCGAGGAGGGCCGGATCGACGCCGATGACAACCCTTTGAAACGCGCGCCCCATACTGTGGAAGACCTGATCGGCTCTTGGGAGCGGCCGTATTCCCGCGAGGAGGGCTGCTATCCTGCAGGCGCGTTCCGGGTCGACAAGTACTGGCCACCGGTCAACCGCGTCGACAACGCCTATGGCGACCGGCATCTCGTGTGTACTTGCCCGCCACTAGAGGCCTATCAGGAGGCGGCGGAGTAAGGATACGAGGTTTCGTCCGCCAGCACTTTCGGAAGACTGCGGCGCGGAGACAGAGGCTGTGCTTCTGGCTCGCGTTTGATGCAATGCCTCACCGAGCGATGCCCAATCCGAAGGCTCCGGAAAAGCGAGACGGGCTTGAGGGTAGGGCATTGAGTGTCTGGTGGGTGGGCTCGCCCGCTACACCTGGGTCGCCGCGGCTTCCGCGATTGACGGAAGATCGCTTCGCCCTTGCGGACCAACGATCACGAAGTTTGCGTCGGTTCCTCCCCAGGTCACCATATCCCAGCCGCCAATCGAGCGCGTTGCGAAACCTTGCTGAGGGGTATCCGTACGGATCAGGCAAAGGGCAACCACAGTTCCGCCCGCATCCGTGTACATGAGTTGGGCCACGGGTTTCCCGGCGGCGACAACGAGCCGAGCGCCTTGGAAGGTCAGGTTTTGAGCCATTAGGTCTGGGATCGGAACTTCTGCGCCGATGCTCGCACTCAGCCATGTCCGGATGTGATCGGCCTCAGCGGCGGGGACCTCGACGAGATGCCGCGTTTGGCGGGCATAGATCCCGTGATAGTCGGCAATATCCGCCAGCCAGCCGCGTGGCGGGGGCGCATCACCGCCCGAGAGACTGGCGACAAATCCGCCCGCACCGCCGATTGCGAGGCAGACGGACGCAACTGCTGCAAGCGCCCAGCGAGATCGTCCGGGGGCCTGCGGGTCATTCGCGACCCCGGCTCCCGATGCCGCGTTTATGGCGGCGCTTAGCCCGATCGGCACGGGGTCGTTGAGCATCTTGGCGAACTCCGCCTGGGCATACTGGTCTGCCGCCATCAGCGTCTCAAGCTCGGCCTGTAACACGGGATCGCGCGCCAGGGCCTCTTCGATCTCGCGCATGTCGCGTTCTGGGAGGGCACCATCCAGATAGGCACTCAATTTCTCCTCGCTGCTGCTCACGCATCCATATCCTTTGTTTGGGTGATCCGGGCTCCCAATGCCTTTCGGGCCCTGTGAAGACGGCTCATCACGGTACCAACTGGTATCTCGAACAGCTCCGCCGCTTCGGCGTAGCTATAGCCCTCGACGGAAACCGCCAAAAGAACAGAGGACAGTTCCGGCGGAAGGGCGGCCACGTGGCCGTGCAGTTCGGACACCGCGACGCTGGCCTCACCGGTGTCGGGGCTGACGAGTTCAGGGCTCTCTTCTGCCGGCACTTCGCCGGCTCCCGTGCGAACCCCGCGCTTGCGAAGCTCGCTAATCCAGAGGTTTCGCAGGATCCGAAAGAGCCACCGGTCAAGAGGCTGCGAAGCGTCCCACTGGTTCGATCGGCTGAGCGCCCGCAGACAGGCTTCCTGAACCAAGTCGTCGGCCTCTGGAGCCGAGCGTGTGAGTGTTCGCGAGAACCGACGCAGCCGCGGAAGGAGCGTAGTCAACTCGCGCTTCATCTGGGCGGACATGTCTCCCCCGCCTATTGCAGTTGGGCCTAACTCTGCGGGCACGCACAGCGCGGCGCAATCCGTTTTCCTTGACACAAGAGCGCAAGGCGCCCGCATCGCCGTCACCTCTGTTTCTGTATCTCGCAATCCATACGCGCCAGATCGGACGGTTATTCCAAAACCCGGGCAAAAAAAATTTTCGGGCAGCGGGAATAATTCGTGCCCGTCCTGCGTAAAGCCCAACGGAGGGGTCGAGAGCCCGCCCGTTTGTGTAATCAGCTATCCAAAGGAAAAGGTCCCATGACATCGAAAATTCTCAGTGCTCTCATCGTTTTTGGGCTAAGCGCGAGCGCCGTTTCAGCCTCAACGCTCGTCTCAATCAAAACCGATGGCGGAAAGATCATTGCCTCGGGAGCAAACAAGATGACGCTCTACACGTTCCGTAATGATGCTCCAAATACCTCGGCCTGTTACGGCGATTGTGCCGAGGCTTGGCCACCCTTTTTGGCGTCCGCGTCCGAACAACCCGAGGGCGCCTTGGGGATCATCCTGCGTCGGGACGGCGCCCGTCAGTGGGTCTTGGACGGCAAGCCTCTCTACTTTTGGGCCGGCGACGACCGCCCCGGTGATGTGACTGGCGACGGCGTGGGTGGTGTCTGGGACGCGGTGCGGCGGTGAGAGGAGGAAGAACGATGAGACGTGTCGCAATATTCGCCGCCACCGCGTTTTTTCTGACCGCCTGCGGCGGAACGGGAGATCTTTATTCAAGCCGTGCATCCGACGCATCCTATTCAGGCTCCTATGGGTCTGGCGGCGACAAGGATTACTGAGCGCCATCCACTCCTGGCTTCGGTCCGGAACTGTCGAGCCCGGAAACCTTGGGCGGCCGCGATGATGGTCAAATGCGCGGCCGCCACCACCTTGACAGGCCAACCGGCTTGTCCCATTACCCGCCCGTCGTGGGGCCGTAGCTCAGTTGGGAGAGCGCGTCGTTCGCAATGACGAGGTCGTCGGTTCGATCCCGATCGGCTCCACCAAACCGCACCTCGCGGCGTCAGAACACCCTAAGTATCTGAACGGTAAGGTGGTTTTCGCGGTTCGAAGACCTGCATTGCGGTCATAGGTCAAGTTGTCTGCAAAGGCCAATCTGAGCACGGCGCGGCGTAAGTCTAATCGCCCCATATCCCAAATTTTCCAGGGGTTTAGCAGGAAAGTGATGGCGTGTTCGAACGACTCCTCGAAGGTGTGGAGTGGTTTGCCGATATTGGCCAGTTTTTCCTCATTGAGCCGCATCACATGTTGGAGTGTTTAAATCTTGCTTTCATAGGCCGCAATCATCTCTGGGCTCTCGGCATCCACCAACCGATCCATGAGCTTGTCGATCTTCGCACCGATGGCCACGATGCTGGCTTTGATGCCCTTTGAGGCGGCTTTCACGCTTCTGCGCCGCATCTCCCAGGCATCCTTCATCATCTCTTTGGCCACATCCAGGAGCAGCTGGCCGGGTCTGAGGCCCTTGAGGACGTCTTCGAACGCCCCTTCCACATCAGCACGTCGCAAAGACTTACCACGCAACTCACAGCCTTTGGTGTGGCAGAGATAGTATGGATGCAGAGTCCCG
>JBCCKB010000096.1:0-10405 GCA_039027595.1 Pseudomonadota bacterium
GACGATCTTGGGATTGACCTTGCGGTGGTCCTCAAGAACCGACGTCGGAAGCGCGACGCGGTTCTTCCCGGGCCCGAGCTGGGTCAACACGATATATGTGAGCGAGCGTCCTTGGCGTTCCACGGTTGTGGGCAGGTGGCTGGTCACCTCCCCGGTCAAGCGGTCGCCGTCAAGGAGCGCCTGGCAGGCCGAGAGCATCTCCTGCGTCATCGCAATCGAACGCGCGTTCGCCTGGGGCCGCCGCGCGCCCGGCCGCTCGGGCCGAACCGGTCGGGTGGCCCTGGGTCCCGGATTTTTCGCGGGTTCTGCCTTTGGAGCTTGCGACGCGGGCTTCTCGGCCTCGCACAGCAGGTCGTAGGCGGCCTTGGCCTTCACGAAACCGTCAAATACCCCGTCATTGCGGTCGGGATGCGTCTCAAACGCGATTTTTCGCCATGCCTGACGGATCTCTGAGAGGTTCGCCCCCTTGTGAAGACCGAGGGTTTTTAGCGCGTCGGATCGCGCCCGGGTATCTTGACTGGGGCTCATGTACTCGGGACTCAAGACTAACGTTTACTGGCCTCATTCATGCCCCATTGCGGCCGCCAAGTGCAAATTTAGCGGCGTACTGACCATGGCTTGCGGACAATCGGGAAAAGCGGCGTGGGATTGCCCAGCAAAACGGCAACGCAATTGCGGCGACGGTGGCCGCAATTGCATAAACTGGTGCGTTTTCGTGGACCGGGATCAGCCCGCAGCGTAGCCAAGCCCGCGAAGCGCATCACGGATCTCGTCCAGGATCACCGGGTCATCTATCGTGGCGGGCGTCTTAAACTCCTCGCCATCCGCGATCTTGACCATGGTGCCGCGCAGGATCTTGCCCGATCGGGTCTTTGGCAGCCGGTCCACCACCGTGGCCAGCTTGAACGCCGCCACCGGTCCGATTTTCTCGCGCACGAGCGCCACGCATTCCTTGACGATGTCGCCGTGGTCTCGCTCAACCCCGCTCGACAGGCACAGAAACCCCAGGGGCAACTGTCCCTTCAGCGCATCCGCGACACCGATGACCGCGCATTCCGCCACGTCCGGGTGCGCCGCCAGAACCTCCTCCATGCCGCCCGTCGACAGGCGGTGCCCGGCAACATTGATGACGTCATCGGTGCGCGCCATGATGTAGAGATACCCATCCCCATCGATGTAGCCGGCATCGCCGGTCTCGTAGTAGCCCGGGAAATGCGCCAGATAGCTTTTCTTGTAGCGGTCCTCGGCATTCCAGAGCGTGGGCAACGTCCCTGGTGGCAACGGCAACTTGACGGCGATCGCCCCCAGCGTGTCCGGCCCAACGGGATGACCCTCATCATCCAGAATTTGCACGTCCCAGCCGGGCATGGGCACCGATGGCGAGCCGATCTTGACAGGCAACGGCTCTATTCCAAGGGGGTTGGCGGCAATCGCAAACCCGGTTTCGGTTTGCCACCAATGGTCGATCACAGGCACGCCGAGCTTGGCCTGCGCCCATTCGATCGTATCGGGATCTGCGCGCTCGCCCGCAAGAAACAGCGATCGGAGCGATGAGATGTCGTAATTCGCAAGGAACGCGCCCTGGGGATCCTCGCGCTTGATCGCTCGAAACGCGGTCGGCGCGGTGAATAGACATCGGACGTTGTGCTCTTCGATCACCCGCCAAAAGGTCCCGGCATCGGGCGTGCCAACGGGCTTTCCCTCAAACACCACGCTCGTACAGCCAAAAATCAGTGGCGCGTAGCAAATGTAACTATGGCCCACCACCCAGCCCACGTCAGAGGCTGCCCAGTACACCTCGCCCGGGGCCATGCCGTAGATATTGTTCATCGTCCAATTGAGCGCCACCAGATGACCCGCCGTGGGCCTGACAACACCCTTGGGCTGCCCGGTGGTGCCTGAGGTATAAAGAATGTAGGCCGGGTGGTTTCCTTCGACCGGAACGCAGTCCGCGGGGGTCGCGTTGTTCTGGAACGCGTCCCAATCGTGGTCACGGCCCTCGATGAGCTCTGCGGGCGCCGTGTCACGCTGGTAGATCACACAAAACTCCGGTTTGTGCGCGGCCAGCTCGATTGCTCCGTCTAGGAGCGGCTTGTAGGGCACCACGCGGCCCGGCTCGATTCCGCAAGAGCCCGCGAGGATCGCCTTTGGGGTCGCGTCGTCAATTCTCACCGCTAATTCGTTCGCCGCAAAGCCGCCGAACACCACCGAATGGATCGCCCCGATACGGGCGCAGGCCAGCATCGCGATGATGGCCTCTGGGATCATCGGCATGTAGATGATGACGCGGTCGCCCTTGGTGACGCCATTTGCCTGGAGTGCCCCTGCGAGACGGGCGGTTCGCTCCTTAAGGGTCAGATAGCTGATACTGGCCTTGTTTCCGGTAATTGGGCTGTCATAGATCAGCGCCGTCCGGTCTCCGTGGCCCACCTCCACATGTCGGTCGACGGCGTTCCAGCAGGTGTTCACGCGCCCATCGGCGAACCATTCATAAAGCGGTGCGTGCTCGTCAAAAAGTGCTTTCGACGGCGGTTCTACCCACTCAATGGCTTGCGCCGCGCGCATCCAGAAATCCTCTGGATCCGCGAGGCTCGCGGCGTAGACATCCCTGTAGGCCATGTGTCCCTCCCCTATGCTTGTCCTTGTGTAAATCCGGTCCTGGGTGTTTGCGCAAGGCAATGCACGACGGGCGATAGGGCGGTGGATGTGACTGGAAATTGCGCTTTGCCGCGCTTGGATGGCCCTGATCTCGAAACAATCCTTAAGTTTTGCTTGCGTTGTTGCGGATTTGGCATATGTCAATAATCAAGGCAGCGGCTAACCGCCGCCTGTGTTCAAAGGTCGACGCCTTCGGGCGATATAGCCAAAGTCTTGGACGCCTGGCTTCCCAGCCGGCCGATGAGAGCTAAAACCTCCGCGCCGTCAGTCCCCGCTGGCGGCGCGGTCCGTTTTGGGCGACGCTGGGCCCCCGAGACCCCGGCACCCAAGCGGCGACCGCCACGGAGCGGGTTCGTCGGGGCGGACCTCAAGGGGTCGATCCAACCCGGTGCCCGGATCCCCAGACCTATCCGTAATGGGCGACCGGCGTGCCCGCGAGGGCCGACATGTTCAGGATGCCCCGCGCCGTAATCGAGGGCGTCACGATATGCGCCCGGTTGCCCATCCCCATCAAGATCGGACCGACCTCGAGCCCCTGGGCCTTCATCTTAAGGATGTTCCGGACCCCTGAGGCCGCATCGGTATTGGCGAAAATAAGCGTATTCGCCGGACCCTCCATCCGCGAGTTCGGGAAGATCCGTTCGCGCAGCTCCACATTGAGGGCCGCGTCGGCATGCATCTCGCCTTCATACTCAAAATCCCTCGCCTCGGAATCCAGGATCGCCAGCGCACCGCGCATCCGCTTCCCTGAATCCACCTCGAGATTGCCGAATTGCGAATGCGAGCAAAGCGCTATTTTCGGCTCAACGCCGAACCGGCGCACATGGCGTGCCGCCGCGACGGTGGTTGCGGCGATCTGCTCGGGCGTGGGCTGCGGATAGAGTTGCGTATCGGCCACGAACAAGGGTCCGTCCGGTAGGATCATGAGGCTAAGCGCGCCTACGGGGCTCAGGTCGCGCGTCTCGAGCACGTTGCACACATAGTTCAGGTGCCAAAGATACTGACCGAATGTGCCGCAGATTAAACTGTCGGCCTCGCCGCGATAGACCATGACCGCGCCAATCGCCGTGGTGTTGGTCCGAAGGATCGCGCGGGCCAGGTCAGGCGTCACTCCCTTGCGCTGCATGATCTCATGGTAGGTGCTCCAGTAATCCCGGTAGCGTGGGTCGTTCTCGGGGTTCACCAACTGAAAGTCCCGGCCCGGCCGGACCTTGAGGCCAAGCCGCTCGCATCGGCTCTCCACCACCTCAGGCCGGCCAATCAGGATCGGGCTGTCCGTCATGTCCTCAAGGATCGCATTGGCCGCCTGCAAGACCCGATCGTCCTCGCCCTCGGCAAACACAAGGGTTCGGCGCGCCGTCGCCGCCGCCTCAAAGACCGGACGCATGATGAACGCGGACTTGAAAACCGAGCCATCGAGCGTGCGCTTGTACTCCGTGATGTCCGGCAGGGGCCTTGTCGCGACGCCCGACTCCATGGCCGCCTTTGCCACGGCACTCGCCACCACCCCCATGAGCCGCGGATCAAATGGCTTTGGGATCAGGTAATCGGGCCCAAAGTTCATCTTTTCACCGGAATAGGCCGCCGCGGCCTCGGCGCTTGTCGTGGCGCGCGCAAGGGCCGCGATCCCCTCGATGCAGGCAATCTCCATTGCGTCATTGATCTCGGTGGCGCCGGCATCGAGCGCGCCCCGGAAGATGAACGGAAAACACAGGACGTTGTTGACCTGATTGGGAAAGTCGGAACGCCCTGTCGCGATGATTGCATCGGGCGCCACTGCGCGAACCTCGTCCGGCATGATCTCGGGATTGGGATTGGCAAGCGCAAAGACGATCGGACGCGTGGCCATTTTCTTGACCATGTCCTGGGTCAAGACACCCGCGCCCGACAGCCCAAGGAAAAGATCGGCGTCCTCGATCACGTCGCCAAGCGTTCTTGGCCCGCCAGGTTGCGCGAACTCGGCCTTCTGCGGTGTCATTTCCGCGCTCCGGCCCTCGTGGACAAGCCCCGCAAGATCGCAGAGCCAGACGTTTTCGCGCTTGACCCCAAGCTTCAAGAGCATGTTGAGGCATGCAATGCCCGCCGCCCCACCGCCAGTGGATACGATCTTGATATCCGCGAAGTCCTTACCCGCCACATGGAGCGCGTTGCGGGCGGCCGCGCCAACCACGATCGCCGTGCCATGCTGATCGTCATGGAACACAGGGATGTTCATTCGCTCACGGCAGAGCTTCTCGACACTAAAGCACTCAGGCGCCTTGATGTCCTCGAGGTTGATCGCCCCGAAGGTTGGTTCGAGCGCGCAGACGATATCGGCAAGCTTCTCGGGGTCGCTTTCATTCAGCTCGATGTCAAAGCAGTCGATATTGGCGAATTTCTTGAAGAGAACCGCCTTGCCTTCCATCACGGGCTTGGATGCGATGGCGCCGATATTGCCAAGCCCGAGGACCGCTGAGCCGTTGGTGACCACCGCCACGAGATTGCCACGCGCGGTGTAGAGGCTCGCCGCGGCCGGATCCGCGTGGATTTCCTTGCAAGCCTCGGCGACCCCGGGGCTGTAGGCCCGCGCGAGATCGCGGCCATTGGCCAATGGTTTTGTCGCGCGAATTTCGAGCTTTCCGGGTTTCGGCTTGGCGTGATAGTCCAGTGCCGCCTGGCTGTTCAACTCCACAATGCTGTCGATCACGCGCGGATTCCCCCTGCTCGAGAAGATAGTTAAGCGCTTAACTACTTCGGACACCTCCCTGCCGCACCCGGTCTGGGTCCGGCTGCCCGCTTGCAACGCGGCGGGCATGGCCTCAGTCTGACGCGGAACCGAAGGAGCGTCCATGGGAGAAACGAGCATACAGGTCACGAATGCGCCCGCGATCCGCGCAGAGGTTCGGCTGCCAAGCACTGACCTTGCCGCCGATATCGGGTTCTTGACCAAGACACTTGGGTTCCGGATGGACACGATCTATCCTGCGGATGACCCTCGGGTGGCGGTTTTTTCGGGGCATGGGCTGCGCCTGAGGCTGGAGCGAAGCGCAGCCGAGCCGCCCGGAACCCTTCGTATCCTAACCGATACTCCCAGTGCCTTCGGCGGCCCGGTCCTTACCGCGCCCGGTGGCACGCGGGTGGAGATCGACGAACTCAACCCGCCGTTTGTGCTGCCTGAAACAGACCACGCCTTCGTGGTTCGCCGCCTCGCGGATCAGGCGCCGTGGGTTATTGGCCGGGCGGGGATGCAGTATCGCGATCTTATCCCGTCGCGGCTAGGGGGCTCGATCATCGCGAGCCATATCCGCATTCCCGACGGGGGTCCGGTGCCGGACATGGTGCACTACCACACGGTCGGGTTTCAGCTCATCTTTTGCTATCGTGGCTGGGTTGAGCTCGTGTACGAGGACCAGGGCCCTGCGTTCAGACTCGAGGCCGGCAACTGTGTCATCCAGCCACCCGAAATTCGACACAGGGTGCTTTACGCTTCGGACAATATCGAGGTCATCGAGATCGGGGTACCTGCCGAGCACGTGACCACGATCGACCACGACATGGTGCTGCCCAATGACCGTATCGACCCGCATCGGCGTTTCCAGGGGCAGCGCTTTGTTCACCATAAGGCCGAAGCAGCATCCTGGAGCCCGTTCCGGCTGCCTGGATTTCAAGCGCGCGATACCACGATCGCGGCGAATACCGGGGGGGTGGCAGGCGTGCACGTGGTCCGGGTCGGCGAGGGCGCGCCCGCCTGGACGGTCCATGACGGCGACATCCTGTTCTCCTTCGTGATGGAGGGCGGGTTCCGGCTCGAAGGAGAGGGCAAGGATCCGTTCGATCTTGCCCCGGGTGATGCGTTCGTGATCCCGCCCGGTCTGCGCACCCGATACGCAGCGCCAAGCCATGACCTCGAACTTCTTGAAGTTGCACTACCGGGACAGGTGCCCACCCGCGTCAGCCCTTGATCGCCTGCGGTGCTTCTCTGCGGCGCGCCCGTCCCGAGCGGGGCTTCCGGACGGCACGCCCCGACGAGCGGCGGAGCGCGTGCACGGGCTGTGTACCAGCTGTGTACAGGTTGTGCGGGGCTAGCGGACGCCGATTTCGGCAAGCGCGGCTTCGAGCTTTGCCGGCAGCGCATCCCCCCTTAGGCGGGATCCCGCGAGATCCCTCGGCGCGTCCTGTGCATTCAGATATCGCCAACCCTGAAACGGGCGTTTCGGTATCGCCTCGGTTCGGATGATCGCCGGATCAAGGACGAGCGCGCAGCGTGTGATCCCATCTCCGCGATCGACCGGATCCAACCGAAGAATGCGCTGCCGGGCCAGGATCACACCCTTGATCACCCAGTAAAGCGACCCACCCGAGACGACTTCGGCCTCGCGCTTTGGCCACATCCGGGTGATGTGGCGCGGCAATCCATCGGGGCCATTGGCGCGCCCGCTGCCTTGCCAGTCGGCGAGGTCGCCGAGGCTTTCGGCCCCCACACAGAGCTTCAAGAGATGGATGTGCGTGCTCAAGCGAGTCACCCCCTTACCACAGCAGATAGTAGCTCTCGCACGGCCTGCTGCAAGGTGTTGTGTAGTGCCCAGGGAATGGAGTAACTTGTTGCGTCTGCAACTGGGGAATCGCCGCCATGACCCGCTTCGCGGCACCGATCGCCGAACAGATCTGGGATATGAAGTACCGCCTGAAAGCTGCGGATGGAACGCCCGTGGACCTCGATGTCGAGGACACATGGCGCCGGATCGCGCGCGCCCTGGCCGAGCAAGAGGCGGAACCGGCGGCCTGGGAAGAGCGCTTCTACACCGCGCTCGAGGATTTTCGCTATCTGCCCGCGGGCCGGATCGTGGCGGGCGCGGGGACGGGACGCACGGTTACCCTTTTTAATTGCTTTGTCATGGGAACGATCCCCGACAGCATGGACGGTATTTTCCAAGCTCTGAAGGAAGCCGCGCTGACCATGCAGCAAGGTGGCGGAATTGGCTATGACTTCTCGACAATCCGCCCCAAGGGCGCCGCCGTCGCGGGCGTCGCCGCGGATGCCTCGGGGCCGTTGTCGTTCATGGACGTGTGGGACGCGATGTGCCGAACGATCATGTCGGCGGGGTCGCGGCGTGGGGCGATGATGGCGACGATGCGCTGCGACCACCCCGATATCGAGGAGTTCGTCGGGGCAAAGTCCGACCCAGCGCGGTTGCGAAACTTCAATCTCTCCGTTTTGGTCACCGACGCCTTCATGGCAGCGGTGAAGGCAAACGCGCCATGGGACCTCGTATTTGCCGGCGCGACCCACCGAACGGTCCAGGCGCGTGATCTCTGGAACCAGATCATGCGGGCCACCTACGACTACGCGGAACCCGGCGTTATCTTCATAGATCGCATCAATGCCATGAACAATCTTGCGTACGCCGAGACGATCGCGGCCACCAACCCTTGCGGCGAGCAGCCGTTGCCACCTTACGGCGCGTGTCTCCTTGGATCTGTCAATCTTGCACGGCTCGTCCGGGATCCGTTCGAGAACGGCGCAACACTTGATCTTGTGGCGCTCCAGGACCTCGTGGGCGTGGCGGTCCGAATGATGGACAATGTTGTGGATGTCTCGCGGTTTCCACTTGCAGAGCAGGCCAAAGAGGCAAGGGACAAGCGCCGGATCGGGTTGGGCGTCACCGGCCTGGCGGACGCGCTTTTGATGGTGGGACTTCGATACGGCTCGGAGGATGCGGCGGCGGCCACCGAGGCTTGGATGAAGGCGATCGCGCGCGCGGCTTATCTCGCAAGCGTCGAACTGGCGAAGGAGAAAGGGGCGTTTCCGCTCTTTGAGTCCGATAAGTTCCTGGCATCGGGCGCGCTCCAGAACATGGATGAAGACGTGCGCGAGGCGATCCGCGAACACGGGATCCGAAACGCGCTCTTAACATCCGTCGCCCCTACCGGAACGATCAGTCTGTTCGCCGGCAACGTCTCGTCTGGGATCGAACCGGTCTTTGCCTACGCCTACACCCGCAAGGTGCTTCAAAATGACGGCACGCGCGACGAAGAGGAAGTGGTTGATTACGCCGTTCAGATGTGGCGCGATCTCAAGGGCAATGCCCCCCTGCCCGATCACTTCGTGAACGCTCAGACGCTCGCGCCCGAGGACCACGTCCGGATGCAGGCGGCAGCCCAAAAATGGGTCGACAGTTCAATTTCGAAAACGATCAATTGCCCGGAGGACATCACGTTCGAAGCGTTTAAGGATGTGTATATGCAAGCCTGGGATACAGGCTGCAAAGGATGCACGACCTACCGTCCGAATGCCGTGACGGGTTCGGTTCTGAGCGTGGCGGCCGAGCCCGAAGCGGAGGCTGGCCCAACATCTCCCATTGCGGCGCGAATCGAGGAAGCCGCGCGCGTCTCGGGCGTCCCCGATATCCCCGCGCTCGCGGCTGCTGCTGGTGTCGCGCCAGACACGATTGCATCATGGGACGAAGGCGCGATCCCGTCGAACCGCGATGCGCGGGCAGTGGCTGATGCCTTGGGCGTGACGCCGCGCTGGCTGTTGTTTGGTGAAGGCGAGGGTCCATCCGCTCCGCTTGGCGGCGGCGCGCAACTGGGTGGTGCGGACGCGCCTGAGATGATCTCGGCAACAGGTGACGAACCTGCAGCCCCCCACGGCGACGTGGTCTACATCGCAGAGCCCCTAGACCGACCGCAAGCGCTCGATGGCGCCACCTACAAGCTCAAGTGGCCCGACTCGAACCACGCGATCTACATTACTCTGAACGATATTATCGTCGGCGGACACCGCCGGCCCTTCGAGATCTTCATCAACTCCAAAAACATGGAGCACTATGCGTGGACCGTTGCCCTGACGCGGATGATCTCGGCGGTCTTTCGACGCGGGGGCGATGTCTCCTTTGTGGTCGAGGAGCTTAAGGCCGTCTTCGATCCACGCGGTGGGGCGTGGATGAGCGGCAAATATGTTCCGTCGATTTTAGCGGCCATTGGTGGGGTGATCGAACGCCACATGATCGCCATCGGATTTCTGGAGGGCGAAGGATTGGGACTTAAGTCCGATCCTCAAGCGGAGGTGGTTAATCTTGGTGGCGACCGCGGGTCCGCCTGCCCGGCCTGCGGGCAGTTCGGCATGTGGATGGTTGAGGGGTGTATGAGTTGCCCCCATTGCGGGCACTCAAAATGCGGGTGACGTAACGCAGGTCTATTCAACCCTGGCGGGAAACGCTAAGTCATTATCAACCTTAGGAAATTTTGACGGCGAGGGATTCCCCAGCCGTTAAGAATTTGTTAACGTCGCTGAAAAAAGAGCAATAGCGGCGAGTAGACAGGCAATGCGAGCGGGCGCTTCCGGCACGTTTGTTATCTCATGGGCGCAGACCGAGATCGACGGTCTTCGCAGCGGACCACTCTCGGCGATCGAAGCGGGGGCAACCTGGCGCTGGTCCGGGGCGGCGGTCCGTGTCGACCGGCCGGGCGACATCCTGGCCTTGGGACCTCCCATCGGCCAGGACGACATTGAGGCGCGGGCCGCAATGGCCGTGCGCCGGATCGTCGGCCGCGCGCTTCCGCCGAACCGTGCGCAGTTTGGAGAGGCCCTGTCAGACCCGCTTCTGTCGAACTCCTTCGTTCTCACCGATGGAAGCCACTCCTGGACTGCAATCCTGCTGGATGTCGCCGAAGTCGCCCGACCGCTCTTGATGTTCGAAGGCCCATTGCCGCCCAGCGAGGCAGACCTCTGGATCGCGCGAGGGCTTACCTCGGAAGGGGTCTTGAA
>JBCCKB010000097.1:0-10236 GCA_039027595.1 Pseudomonadota bacterium
CGGTCGACCTCAATTCCCGCAAGCGACAGCCCGTTGATGAAGCGCGAGTAGGTCAGGGCTTCGTCACGGGCTCGAACCGCCGCGTAGATCCGTTGGATCCAAAGCGCGCGGAAGCTGCGCTTGCGGTTCTTGCGGTCACGGGTGGCGTATTGGTTCGCCTTATCGACGGCCTGGGTTGCAGTGCGGAAATTGCGGCTGCGAGCGCCGTAATACCCCTTGGCGTTCTTGATGACCTTCTTGTGACGAGCATGGGTGACCTTGCCGGAGGTAACGCGTGACATGTCTCAAACTCCTCCTAGCGGTCGTAGGGCATGAAGCCCTTAACGATCCTTGCGTCCGGCGCCGACATCGTGGTCGTGCCGCGGGCATTGCGAATGAACTTGCGGGTTCGCTTGATCATTCCGTGGCGCTTGCCAGCCTGGGAGGTGATCACCTTTCCGGTCGCCGACACCTTGAAGCGCTTCTTGGCGCTCGACTTGGTCTTCATCTTGGGCATTTCCGTCTCCTTGCGGGTCGCTTCGTCGCGCCAGCTCGGCATGCCACATGGGCCGGCGGCGCGGGTTCAGAGGCGCTCTCTTAGTCGCGGATACGACCCCGTGCAAGGAAAATCCGGGCTATCTGAACAACCCCATGACGATCTTGGGGATTTCCGTCAGAGAATAGGTTTCGGTCGTGGTCTGGCTCTGGGCGAAAACGATCAAGCTGCCGCCAACGACCACGAAGGCAAGTGCAGGCTTCAACGTCATGCCGGATGTAGAGAATGCATTGATCACCGCCGGGATCGCCAGCGCGAAAATGCCCACACCTATCACGAAAATAAGGTCAGGGTTCACAAGACACCTCCTGTCCCCCCGAGCCGACTGTTACTCTGGATCAGTTGAGAAAATCAACCTTTCCTCACACGGCGCAATCCTAAGAATGTTCGTGGACCCGGGAACATTGAATGGCACACCCGCCATCACCACGATCTGATCCGTCTCTTCGCAAAAGCCCTCGGCGCGGGCCGCGCGGGCGGAGTTGACCACCGCTTGCTTAAACCTCTCAAGCCGGCCGGTGAGCACGCAGTGAAGCCCCCAGGTCAGTGTCAGTTGGCGGCAGGAGCCCATGATGTGGCTCATGGCAATGATCGGGACCCGAGGCCGTTCACGGGCAATAAGCCGCGCCGTCGTGCCCGACTGCGAAAAACAGCATATGGCCGAGATGTTGGTTGCCTCGGCAATCTCGCGCGCGGCCGAAACCACCGCGTCGGCCGAGGTTTCCTTCCGTCCGCCCCGGCTCGCGTCGATCACTGCGCGGTAAGTGGGATCGCTCTCCACCTCGCGCGCGACCGCGTCCATGGTCGAGACTGCCTCGACCGGGAAACTGCCCGCCGCGCTTTCCGCCGACAGCATTACGGCATCCGACCCCTCGTAAATCGCAGCGGCCACATCTGAGACCTCCGCGCGGGTTGGCAGCGGGCTCTCGATCATCGATTCAAGCATCTGTGTCGCCACGATCACCGGTTTGGCCGCCGCGCGGCACTTGCGCACCATGCGTTTCTGAATCGGGGGCACGTTCTGGACCGGCAGCTCGACCCCAAGGTCGCCGCGCGCCACCATGATCCCGTCCGAGGCCTTCAAGATCTCGTCAAAGGCTTCAACGGCCGCTGGTTTTTCAATTTTTGACATGATCGCGGCTCGGCCATTGACCAAATCTCGGGCGTCCCAGACGTCTTTCGGGCTCTGCACAAACGAGAGCGCCAACCAATCGACGCCAAGATTGCAGGCAAACTCAAGGTCGCTCAGGTCCTTTTCCGAAAGTGCTGCGAGCGGGAGGACGACATCGGGCACGTTCACGCCCTTGCGATCCGAGATCACGCCGCCAACGGTGACCTCGCAATCGGCGAAGTCCTCGCCGCAATCGGTGACCTTGAGGCGGATCTTTCCGTCGTTGACCAGCAGCGACGCACCGGGCCGCAGGGCCGCAAAAATCTCCCTATGGGGAAGACACACCCGCGTCCCGTCGCCCTCGGTCTCATCGAGATCGAGCCTGAAAGCCTGGCCAACCTCGAGTTCTTCCTCACCGCCAGCGAAGGCACCGACACGAAGCTTCGGTCCCTGTAAGTCCGCCAGGATCGCAATTGGGCGGCCGCACTCCTCCTCCAACTCGCGAATGATCTTGTGGCGTGCCGCAATGTCGTCCTGCGTGCCGTGGCTCATATTGAGGCGGAAGACATCGGCGCCTGCCTCGTGCAGCGCCTTGATCGTGACGGCGTCTGAGGACGCCGGACCGAGAGTGGCGACGATCTTGGTGTTGCGCAGGCGTCTCATTCTGGCATGTTTCCTGTCCAGCCCCTAACTCAGGTCGCTGGCGTTATCGCCGATAACGCTAACGGTGACAACCGACTGAAGGCCTGACCGAGACCTAAGGACCCGCTGTGACACGTGGATGACGCCCGCCTGAACGAAGATGCGTACGAGATCATCGAAAACGGTCGCGACAGCCCGTGGCTGATCGCCTGCGACCACGCATCGAACCGGGTCCCCGAGGCACTCGGCGGGACGCTCGGGTTACCGCCGGACGATATGGCGCGCCATATCGCCTTCGACCTCGGCGCGGCTGGCGTGGCGCGCGCGCTCGCGGCCAGTCTTAGCGCACCGACGATCCTAAGCCGCTTTTCTCGCCTGGTGATCGACCCGAACCGCGGAGAGGATGATCCAACACTGATTATGCAGGTCTACGACGGCACCATTGTGCCCGGAAATCGGGATCTGACCCAGGAGGCACGGCTCGAACGCCTCGACCGCTGGTACCGGCCCTACCACGCGGCCTATGCGGAACGCGCCGGGCGCCGTGGTGATACACTGATCGTGGCAGTCCACAGCTTTACGCCACGCCTGCTTGGCCGCGCGCCCCGTCCCTGGCATCTGGGGATCCTCTTTGATCCAAGCGACGAGCGTCTGTCACGGCCGTTTCTATACCGATTGCATGCCGAGGAGGATCTCGTCGTCGGCGAGAACGAGCCCTATGCGGGTCATCTGGCTGGAGATGCAATCGACCGGCATGGGCTCACCCAGGGACGGCCGAATGTCCTCATCGAACTCCGCCACGACTTGATTGCGACGGCAGAGGCGCAACAGGCGTGGGCGGCCCGTTTCGCACCCCTCCTTGAAGCTGCGCGGAAAGATGCCAAACTGTGATATCGGAAGCTGGGAGGCGCTAGATGGATGACAAGACCCGCACCGAACTCGAAGCGGCCGCTTTTCGACGGCTTATCCAGCATCTGGACGGGCGCAAGGATGTCCAAAATATCGACCTGATGACGCTTGCGGGGTTTTGCAGGAACTGCCTCGCCCGTTGGTACCAGGAAGCCGCCAATGATCGCGGCCTCGCGATGACAAAGGAAGACGGGCGAGAGGCGATCTACGGCATGCCCTTCGAGGCGTGGCGGGCGATGTACCAAACCGAAGCGACACCAGAGCAGAAGGCCGCGTTCGAGGCCGCCAACAAGGATCACTGAACCCGAGGGCGCAGACCCGGGCCCGTATCCGCGCGCCTCGGGCTCCGGCGTTGCGATCGTCGCGGCACGTCGTCGGGGCTTGGCGTCACCCCATGGGAAACGCGGCCCCTCAGCTCCCCTAGTCAGTAACCTCGTCGGGAGTTCGAAGCCGTCCACGGAGAAACGTCTCCAGCCTGTGAAGAGCCGCGAGCACCGAGTCGAACGAATAGCCAAACAGAAAGCATGCCAGGAATATCAGAGTTGGATTGCTTTGGTCGTTGATCGAGAAAACATTCGCTGGAATGAACAGGGCCGAAAGGGTCATGGCCGCGAAGGCTCCAAACAGCACGCGCAGAAAGGTCCGAGCAGGGCCCAAATCCGATAAGGACGGCGTGAGAACGCGCACCAAACAAAAAAGCGCGGCGCCCAAGGAGCCATAGAGCACCGGCAAGGCCCAGCGGTTCACGATCGAGATCTTGCCGGAGATGTTCGAGTAGTAGTTCTGCAACTCGCGGCGGCCCTCCTCGTAGCTCGTCGTGTCACCTTCGGAGCGACCGGTCATCTCGGAGACGAGCTTGACGATCTCCTTAAACGTCTCGTTTCCCGACGTGGCCGTCTGAAGCAGCCCAACCGCCACGAGCGCTTCGTCGCTGAGTTCCGGCGTAAGCTTGGCAACACCTGCCGCCCCGGTGGAGACGATTGCCGGAGGAGCTGGCAGCGGCTGGGGCTCCGCGGCGGCGGCGAGCGTCTCGGCCATGGCAATCGTGCCACTCGCCCTGACCGCATCGTCCACCTCCTTGCGGACCTGATCGATGAGGTGCCCCTCCAAGCTGTCGTCGCCATTGGCCGCCTCGGCAGTCTGACCCGGAGCATCAGCACCCTCTCCCGTATCGTCGATGCCCAAATTGGGTCCGACCCGCTCCACACGAGGTCGGTTGATCCGAGCCGGCAGTCCCCGGACGAACTCGGATGCCGCCGTAATCACATCGATCTTGATATCGGTTTCAACGGCCGATGCCCGAAGATGCACATCCTCGACATGATAGGCGGTCAACCGACTAATCGTTTGATCGAACAGCTGCTGCGTGGGCGAGCCAGGCGGCGCGCTCAGACCATCGCCGGTATCCTCGCTTATCGCCGCCGCCACGACAATCAGATCACGGATTTCGCCGTAGAAATCCGTCTCGAGGTGATCATCGAGCTTTGTGAGCAGGATGTTGGCGCCCAGCGCCCAATGGGTATAGTGCATGGCCATCACCAAGAGCACGATCCCGGCGCCGGGCAGCACCGCGCGTTGCCATAGCTTCGGCCAAAAGAACTGCATCCATTCCCAAACCGCCGCAATGCGGCCCTGCTCGGCATTTCCGTTGGGGGTCGTTTGCGGCTTTGGCCCCCGAGTTCCGATCTGAACCGGCGGATCCCCGTCGAGAATACGCGTCAGCGTGTAGGGGTCGATCGACTGGCAGACGTCGCGCATTGCCTTTCGGAGCGTGGTCAAATCCTCGACCTTGATGCGCGACGGCGCACCATCAAACGGCGCGAGGGCAACGATGAGCTTGTCGGACGCATCTTTCCGTCGCCCAGTGAGCATGCAGTAATTGCGGGTTGCCCGCGCAGTCGTGAGAAGGTCCTTGACCTCTTGTTTGTCGGTAATCGGCATGGGTTCACCTCTAATTCTGGGTGCCAGGCTGCCAGACACCACCCGTCAGGCATTCGCATCTCTCTCCGGGCTGGACAGGCACGGGTGGCAAGCACCATTGGCCCGTTGGAAGCACGCAAGACCCAATGGGGAACTGCTGCGCACGGACGCTATCTGGTGCAAAGGTCGCACAACAAAAAAGGACGAGTGCGGCAAGTCTCATGGCAAAAGCCCTCTGGTTTCAATCAATCAAGCAATAACTGCCCACAATCCTTACATGAAAATATTGTATTTATACAACCTATTGTTGTAGATACCTCGTTTTTCCAGCGAACGTGATTTGAAGAAGCGGCCTTAGACGCCTATCATCTTCGCTAGCAGCATGACATCGGAGGCTTCTTATGCGTGTCCTGGTTTTTCTCCTCGCCCTCCTCCCCGCCACCGCCATGGCGGGACCGAATGCGCAGTTCCTCAACTCGATTGAGCAGGGTCTTCGGGACTACCGCATCGAGACCGATGTCTCCAAGCTCACGACAGCCCAGGCCGCGGCGATCCACCTTCTGGTCTCATCGCCCGATGAAAGCAGCTTGATCCCCGCTAGGGCCCATGTCCGCCAAAGGCTTCGTACGATCCTAACCTGGAACGATGCTACCAATCCGGACCTGCAATGATCCGCGCGGCCGTCCTTTTGGTGTCGGCGCTGCTGCTGACGGCCCCTGCGGCCGACGCGGCGGGATCCGAACAGATCAAGCGGTCGGTCGAGCGCGAGTTGCGGCAATATGGCTTCCGGAACGTTGATGTCGACACGCTGACGACATCGCAGATTGCCGCCATTCACAACATCGCGGGCTTCGAGCGCCGGAGCGGTCGACGTGGAGCGATCCGCTCTGTCCTCAACGGCCCATACTCGCTTCGAGGGCTCTTTCGCTAGACCGCCCATTGCGCGGCGTCTTTTCGACAGATCGAGGCCCAAACCTCCCGTCGCGATCGGCGCAATGGCCCCTTTGAGCCGCCTTGACGAGCGCTCGTTCGTCCTGCGTTAAACCGACGCCTCGGGCACATTGCGACAGCTCGAGCAAAGCGTCGTCGCCGGAATGCCGACAATTTGCCAAAAATTCTGCACATTTCGATGCGCTAACGATCCCCTGGGGCCGCTGCCAATTAAGGACCTAGGGATGGGATTCTTACTTTTGTTCGGGCTTGTGGGCGCCGCCGCCGCTATCGCGGGCCTTGGGGGTTCCGGCGACACCGAGACAATCACGGTCGACGCCATGGGCGGTGACGATTCCGTGACCGGGACGCCCAACGCCGACACGATCTACACCGAAGGGGGCAACGACACCGTCAACGGCCTGGACGGAAATGACACCATCGGGCTGGGGTCGGGGGACGACTTCGCCGACGCCGGAGAGGGCGACGATACCGTCTATGGCGGGATCGGTCTCGATGACGTGACCGGCGGGCCAGGCAACGATCAGATCTTCCTGGATGATGGTGACGACATCTCGATCGGCACGGGTGATCCCGAAGTTGACTTTGCCGGGAACGACTTGATCCGAGGCGGCGATGGCTCCGACATCATCATCGATGCGGTCGGCAACGACACCCTTTACGGCGATCTTGGCGCCGACGTGCTGTCATCAATAGATCTTACTGGCACGCCCGATGCGCCGGACTTTGTCTACGGCGGGTTTGGCTCCGATATCATTGCGGGTGACGATGGGGATGCGCTGGAGGGCGGGGATGGAATTGATGGCTTTGCCGTTTGGGTTGACGAAGACAGTGACAGTGAGGTCGAACTCACCGACTACGACGCAGCCACCGAGGTCTTGGTACTGCAGTTCGACAGCACCGCCTTCCCAACCTACACAAACGCCGACATCACCACGGACACCGTTGGCGACGATTTGCGGGTTCTTGTGGACGGCAAGGCCATCGCGCTTCTTCGGGGCACGACGAGCATCGATCCAACGCTCGTGACGGTCTCGATGGTCTGATCGCGTCCGACCCTACTGAGCGGCCTTCCGGCTTTCCTCGAGGTAGATCTCGCGGAGCCGAGAGGCCACCGGGCCCGGGGTGCCGCCCCCAAGCGGCGCCCCATCGATTTCCACGACCGGCATCACGAATGTCGAGGCCGAGGTGATGAAGGCTTCGTCCGCGCCCTTCGCCTCATCGATCGTAAACGGGCGCTCCTCGACCTGCATTTGCGCCTCGCGGGCAAATCTTAGGACCGCGGCCCGGGTGATCCCGTGCAGGATCTCGTTGCCCAAGTGCCGTGTCACGATTGTCCCGCCCTTCACGATGTACGCGTTGTTCGAGGAGCCTTCCGTGACAAACCCCTCCTCAATCATCCAGGCATCATCCGCACCCGCCTTTTTTGCGGCCATCTTCGCCATCGAGGGATAGAGAAGTTGCACCGTTTTTATGTCGCGGCGGCCCCAGCGAATATCGGGCAAGCTGATGACCTTGATCCCCGTCTTCGACGCCGGGCTCTCGGCAAGCCCCGGTTTGGCCTGCGTAAAAAGCACCACCGTCGGTGTTGCGCCTTCGGGATAGGCGAAGTCTCTGTCCGCCGCGCCGCGCGTCACCTGAAGATAAACGAGGCCATCTTCGATACCATTTTGCGCGACAAGCTCGCGATGAATGTCGAGCCACGCCTCCTCCGACAGCGGGTTGTCGATCTCAAGCTCGCTTAACGACCGCGACAGCCTCCGGGCATGACCTGCGAAATCAATGAGCTTCCCGCCAAGAACGCTGGTCACCTCGTAGACCCCATCGGCGAACAAGAAGCCCCGATCGAACACCGACACCATCGCTGCCTCCTCGGCAACGTAGTCTCCGTTCACATAGACGATCCGCGACATCGGCCACCCTCCTATCGGATAACGGCTCCTTCCGCGATTGGCGCGCGAGGTCAAGGGGTCACGCACCGCCCGAGCGGTTCCGACGCAGACCCACGTACCCGATGCGGGGCCTGCGGAAGATTTGCGGTCATCCCTGGCGGCCCCGTCACCCTGACCCCAACTTCGAGAATGCAGACCCCTTGTCCCGGGACTTACGGCGTTGCCACCAGGGAACCTAAACAAACGGCGTCGCATCGAAGATCGACAGCACGCAACCCGGGGGACACCGTCCGTACCCGGACGCCCGAACGAAGACAGATTTTCGAAAAACCCGAGGCGCGCGAAGACTGTCCCCCCAACCGACGCCCCGTCGAGAGTGCCCTACTCGCCCGCCAACACCTGCTCGATGCCATAGCGCAGCCGGTCAATCGAAAACGAGTGCCCGCCGGCAAAGGTACAAAACTCGAGGATGAGCCCATCGCTCGAGCGCTCGCGATCGCAGCTCATCTCGCCGGGCGCGGGGTCTGTCGCCACAGGGGCAAACCCTCCATGGGCGCGGTACATGGCCAGCGCCACGAACACATCCCCCTGACTTGTCGAGGCAATCGGGCGCCCTTCCAGCGGGACCGTCGGATCCTCTGTTCCGTGGATGTGAACGAGGTTCGATGGCGGCGACGGGCAGCTCTCCGGCACCGGTGTCCAAAACGTACCCGAAAGCGGGATAAACCCCTGAAACCGCTCCGACATTCCGCAGGCCAGTGTCCAAGTCATCATCCCGCCGGCGGAGAACCCCGTCGCGACGACCCGGCTGGGATCCACCTCAAAATGGTTCCCCAGATCATCGAGAACCGCGTTTGCATAGTCGTATTCGAGCACCTCTTCCCGCCCGGGCGCCTGTGGCGTGTGCGCAATCGCCCAGTCCGGACCAGCCGAATCGAGCGCCACAAAGGCCATGTCGAGCGCATCGGCCAACCGCTTGAGGGCACCGTTGCGCATCGCGCCCGCCGCAGAGCCTCGATAGCCATGGGCATAGAGAAACGCGCCTTTCGCGCCATCGCCGCCTGGCACGTAGAGCCGGTAGCTGCGCTCGCCAAGCACACAGTCCGTATCCGGCCCGCAGGCGATGGCCGGGAGCCCCGTAAGGCCAAGCAAAACGGCAAGGGCTAAGGTGCGCATGGCGGATCTCCAAAATATCTCCCCGGCAAGGGGACTGCGCCAATCATACAGCCGCCGCCCGCACAGCCAACAGGTCCCTGATCCCTCAGCCCCACAACGCGCGGTCAGGCGGATGCACGCCTGCGTCGTCGTAGTTCAACGGAGGCGTCCGGTCCTCGGCCAAAAGAAGCGGTCCGTCAAGATCGGTAAAGGCGGCCCCTTGCGCCAATATAGTCGCGGGCGCCATGGCAAGGGAGGTTCCAACCATGCACCCCACCATGATGCCGAAGCCTTCGGCCATGGCGGCCTCCTTGAGCGCCAATGCCTCGGTCAAGCCTCCCGTCTTATCGAGCTTGATGTTCACCATGTCGTACTTGCCGCGCAGCGCGGCAAGCGAAGCTCTGTCGTGGCAGCTCTCGTCTGCGCAGACAGGCAGCGGTCGGTCGATCTCTGCCAGCATGTCATCGGCGCCCGCGGGCAGCGGTTGCTCCACCAGCTCGACTCCAAGCCGGACCAGATGCGGCGCCAGGTCGGCATAGATCTCCGCCGTCCACCCCTCGTTCGCGTCGACGATGATGCGCGCCTTCGGCGCACCCGCGCGCACGGCCTCAAGCCGGGCCATGTCCTCGGGCGTACCGAGCTTGATCTTCAGAAGCGGCCGATGCGCCTGACGCGCCGCCGAGCGGCGCATGGTCTGGGGCGTATCAAGCGAGAGCGTGAACGCTGTCA
Source organism: Pseudomonadota bacterium (assembly GCA_039027595.1). Classification (GTDB taxonomy): domain Bacteria; phylum Pseudomonadota; class Alphaproteobacteria; order Rhodobacterales; family Rhodobacteraceae; genus Ovoidimarina. Next base: position 9,845 of record JBCCKB010000097.1, read on the forward strand.
GCTCCGGCTCCGGCGGCGCGGCGCCGATCAGCTCCCATACCCGCCGCCCGGTGGCCTTCGCCTCAAGATCCCAAAGCGCGCAATCCACCGCGTTCCGCGCCGCGCCTGCCGGCAGCAGTTGTTGAAGCGTCTGTAGCGTTACGTCTTCGGGCAATCCCCGTACCGCCGCGGCCACGCTGTCCAGGCTCTCTCCATACCGGGCATAGGGCACGCACTCGCCACGGCCCAGATGGACCCCATCCTCGAGGGTCACGCTCAGGACCTTCGCCTCCGTCCGGCTTCCTCGGCTGATTGTGAAAACCTCCGCCAGCCTGAAACACTCTGCCGCAACGTTGATCTTCATTGACCGCTAATCTTTAAGGTTGGGGGGCGGGTGGGTCGTCGCTTCCCGC
>JBCCKB010000098.1:0-10233 GCA_039027595.1 Pseudomonadota bacterium
CAGCAAGATGTCAGGCACCGTCATCGTATCACCCATCAAGTAGGGTCCGTCGCCGAGGTCAGCGGCAAGCAGATTTAAAGCCTCGCCGAATTCCCAGCGGAGGCTTGTTTTGATGTCGGGATGCCGCATTTCCTTGGGAAGGATGAAACTGTGGCGCGCTGCGGTCCAGAGTGGCCCCTCTATCTCGTCCAGGATCCGGAATGTGTATCCGTCCTGTTGGGCGCGGCAAGTTGTTCCCGGTGGAAAAGTCAATGCACCCTCGCGATCGGCGAGGTAGTGCATGATGGCCACAGACTCGGTCAGCACCAGCTGATCTACAATGACGACTGGGACCTTTCCAGAAGGATTGAGTCGGCGGACTTCTGGGTCCCTCGGCGGCAACGGATCGAATTCGTAGGAAAGCCCGAGCTCCTCAAGAACCCAAATGATCCGACGCGTCCGCGTATCCCTGGCTCCGATTAGTTTGAGCGTCATTAGCGACCTCCAAGCATCGCCAGCCGTATGAGCGTTCGCTCGATTACAGCCATATCCGGTGCGTTCGATGAAGACCGCAAGTTGAGGTCGGTGTCGATCAAGAGGGCGATCGCTTGTTCGAGCCGGGGAACACCCCAAGCCTTTGCCTGCCGGGCCATTCGGTCTCGCCTCGGTCCGAAAACAGGTGGTCTGGCCCGTGCCAGAGCCTGCTCGATGCTCTCCGGCGCGCTGGCGGCTCCATGGAGGATACGAAAGTGGCGCAGTGCGCCCAGGCATAGAGAAACTGCGCCCGCGCCCTGGGATTTGAGCCGAGCCATGACGGGGCCTATGTCTCCGGCTCTTCCGTCGGCCACGGCGGCGATTGCCTCATCGAGCACGGCCTCGCTGGACGCTGGCGCCAGACGGGCAATTTCTTCGCATTTCAGAGGGTTCGGATCGCCCAGCTTATAGAGTGCGATCCGCTCGATCGTCTGCGCGAAGTCTCCTGGGTCGAGAGCACGGGCCAACGCGTTGAGATCCGAGCCAGCGCCGGGTTCCAAATCGGTCAGGCCAGACTGTGCAAGGAGTCGCTCGATCTCCTCACGCGTTGGAGGATCGTCATACACTCCCGCTGAGTAGGCATTCCCATGCCGCTCGAAGGCCTTTCGGAGTGAGGAAGCAGGCTTAAGGTCGCCCGCCGTGACCACGATCTGTGCATCTCCGAAAAGCCACTCGTCCAGAGCCGCTCCAAGTGCCGCGGTGACCCCGTCGCCCGCCTCCTCGACAAGGACGGCGCGAGGGCCGGGAAAGAAACCTTGCGCCTTGATCCCATCGAGAACGAGGGATGGCATGCGCCGGAGATCGCTCGCGGAGATCCGCTCGAGCCGCATCTCATCGCTCCCCTCTGGACCGATCATCGCCTTGATAACTTCCTGCCGGCGAAGACTTACGCGCATGGCGTCGCGGCCAAACAGGAGAATACCGGCCTTCTCGGTGTCGGGCTTGCGGAAATAAGCGGTCGCGTCGCGCGCCGAGAGCTTCACCGCCAATCCTCTCCGGTTATCAGGAGTTCGGAGACGACTTGATCAGCGAGGACGACCATCAGCCGATCGCGGGCGTCGAGCAAAGCAGTTCGAGTTGCGAATGGTGTTCCCGTTGCCGAGTAGCTCGTAAAATTGTCTACCCTGCCGGAGCGCAGCACCTCTTGGTTGGCAAGTCTAATCAGCGAGTATTGGGCTCTGCCAACAAGCTGATAGCGCGAAATCACTTGATCTGGAGTGACCCCGAGTTCGGTTTCAGAGATCGAGATGTCAGCACTTAGTCGGTAGGTTGGACTTTCGGGTAGGCCCAGGCGCGTTTCTAGGTGGCGTACAAAGGCGAAGCCCGAGGCATCACGTGGCGGATCTATGGCGACCTGACCATGAACACCGTTTGCCGCGCCACGTGGGCCGTAGACGGGCTGAAAACCACAACCAGCGAGCGCAACGCCCGCAAGAAACGTGCGGCGGTCACACCACCACATTGACGATCCGACCCGGCACCACGATGACCTTCTTGGGCAACGCCCCGTCAAGCGCACGCTGCACGGCGGCATTCTCCATCACCAGGGCCTGGACGCCAGCTTGGTCAAGGTCCTTGGCCACCGTTATCTCGTCTCTGCGCTTGCCGTTGATCTGGATTGGCAGTGTCACAGTGTCTTCGACAAGGAGGCTCTCCACCGCCCTGGGCCAGGGAGCGGTTGTACAAAGCCCTTGGCCTTCCAACATCGACCAAATCTCCTCGGAGAGGTGTGGCGTCATGGGCGACATAAGCTTGGCGAGGGTTCGGACTGCCTCGATCCGCGCCGCACGACCGGCCTTGGACTTCGCAAGCACTCCTGTGAAAGCGTAGAGCCGTGCTATGGCTGCATTGAAGCCAAAACTCTCGACGCCCATCGTAACGTCGTGAATCGTTCGATGGAGCGCGCGCATCAGGTCCTCGTCGCCATCCCCCGCCTCGGGCGCGTCCGCCGCCTCGGCCGCCAGCCGGTAGACCCGGGCCAGATGCTTCGCCGCCGCCTCAGCGCCGGACGAGGTCCACTCGACATCGCGCTCGGGTGGGCTGTCGGACAGCACGAACCAACGCGCCGTGTCTGCACCGTAGTCGCGGATAATGTTGACCGGGTCGACAACGTTCTTTTTTGACTTCGACATCTTTGCAGAGGGAATGACCTCGACCAGCGTTCCATCGGAGAGCCGGCCGTCAGACACGTCTTCGGGCAGATGGTAGATGGGGCGCCCCTTCGCGTCGTTGGTTTTGTAGATCTCGTGCGTCACCATCCCTTGGGTGAACAGCGCGTCGAACGGTTCGGTGGCGCTTTCGGGTAGGTGGCCGCAGATCTGCATCGCGCGCGCAAAGAACCGCGAATACAGAAGGTGCAGGATCGCGTGCTCAATGCCACCGATATACTGGTCGACATTCATCCAGTAGGCAGCGGCGTGAAGGTTCGTCGGCGTCTCCTCCCGGGGCGCGGTAAACCGCGCATAGTACCATGAAGAATCCACGAATGTGTCCATCGTGTCGGTCTCTCGGACAGCACTCTCGCCGCATGCGGGGCAGGGGGTCTGGCGCCAGGCCGGGTGCCGATCAAGCGGGTTACCAGGCGTGTCGAAGCTCACATCATCGGGAAGCCGAATGGGCAGGTTCTCTTTCCTTTCGGGCACCACGCCGCAGCTCTCGCAGTGCACGACCGGGATAGGGCAGCCCCAATAACGCTGCCGCGATAACCCCCAGTCGCGGAGGCGGAACTTTGTGACGCCCTTCCCCCAACCGTCGCGCTCGGCCACGCGTATCGTGGCGTCAATCGCCTCTTCGCCGGTCGCTTCGTCGAGGTCGGCGAAGTGGTTGATCCAGCGGACGCGGTCGGTTTTCGGCGGTACGAAGGCCACATCTTCTACGGATTGTGGGTCGTCCAGGGCAACGAAAGTGTCGATTACCGGGAGCCCATATTTCCGGCAGAAGTCGAGGTCGCGCTGGTCATGTGCCGGGCATCCAAAAATCGCGCCCGTGCCGTAGTCCATAAGGATGAAATTCGCCACCCAGACCGGCAGTTCCCACTCTGGATCGAGTGGGTGGCGACAGGTGAGCCCGGTATCGAAGCCAAGCTTCTCGGCTTTCTCCAGGTCCTCGGCTGCGGTGCCCATGCGCCTGCACTCGGCGTTAAAGGCCTCGAGATCCGGGTTACTTGCCTCGAGCGCCTTCGCCAGGGGATGATCAGGGGAAACGCCAATGAACGAAGCGCCCATCAACGTGTCGGGCCGAGTGGTGTAGACGTCGATCGTCTCCAGATCGCCTGCGGGTTCGGTCAGAGCCCACTCAAATTGGAGACCACGTGACTTGCCGATCCAGTTTCGCTGCATAAGCTTCACTTTCTCGGGCCAGTCGTCGAGGGTGTCGATGGCTGAGAGTAGGTCTTCGGAGTGATCCGAGATCTTGAAGAACCACTGTGTAAGTTCACGCCGCTCGACCGGGGCGCCGGAACGCCAGCCTTTTCCGTCGATAACCTGCTCATTGGCCAGGACCGTCATGTCCACGGGATCCCAGTTCACGGTGGCGGATTTTCGGTAGACAAGCCCCTGTTCCAGAAAGTCGAGAAACAGCGACTGCTGCTGCCCATAGTACTCCGGGTCGCAGGTCGCGAACTCCCGCGACCAGTCAAGCGACAGGCCAATTGCCTGAAACTGCTCCTTCATCTTGTCGATGTTCTGGTACGTCCAGACACGCGGATTTATCCCGCGCTCCATGGCGGCATTCTCGGCTGGAAGCCCAAACGCGTCCCATCCCATCGGGTGCAGGACGTTGAACCCTTGCGCGATCTTATATCGCGCGATGACGTCGCCCATCGTGTAGTTCCGCACGTGCCCCATATGCAGGTTGCCCGATGGGTAAGGGAACATCTCGAGGACATAGTATTTCGGGGCGTCTCCAATCTCGGCACGAAAGGTGCCAGCCTTGGCCCAGGCGGCCTGCCACTTTGGTTCGATGCGGTCTGGCTGATAGCTGGTCATTGCGCGTCCGGGGAGTGTCGAGCCTTTCGCGACTTGATAGGTTCTGGCGCCCAGAGGGTCCAGTGCCCATAGTCTCAAATCCGACTGGTTAGGCAATAGACAAGGTGGTATGGCCTAGAGACCGGCGAAATGGACATCCTCTTCCTCCACCAGAACTTCCCGGGCCAGTTCTTGAGCCTTGCCCCGGCGCTTGTCCGAGCGGGGCACCGGGTTTACGCGCTTACTGCGCGCGCGGGCCTCCCAGAGACATGGCGCGGGGTCAGGGTCATCCGCTATAAGTGGGACCCGCCCGACAACTTCCGGACACATCTATGGACTTCACAATTCAACCTTGGGGTCACACGCGGGGAAGTTGTGTTTCGTGCGAGCATGGCTCTGAACAGAAAAGGGCTAAGGCCCGATGTGATCGTGGCCCATACCGGCTGGGGCGAGGCGCTCTACCTTCGCGATGTTTGGCCAGATGCGAGGCTCGCGGCGTTTTCCGAGCTTTGGTACCTGGCCGAGGGCGGTGATCTGGGATTTGATCCAGAGTTCCCAGTGCGTGATCCGCAGGGGTTGCTCCCATATGTTCGGATGAAAAACGCTCTCCAATCCATGCAGATAGAGACCGCCGACGCGCTTTTTAGCTCAACGCGGTGGCAGGCGTCGACCTACCCAGACAGCGTCTCGGATCGAATGCACGTGTTGCATGAAGGGGTCGATACTCGGCGCTCGAAACCGGATGAAACGGCAGAACTTGTGCTTGGCGACGGCCGCAGTCTCACGCGCTCGGATAAGGTGATCTCATTCGTGAACCGCAATCTAGAGCCGCATCGGGGCTTCCATGTCTTCATGCGGGCCTTGCCGGCGCTTTTGACCGATGACCCCGATCTGCACGTGGTCATCGTTGGTGGGGACGGGGTGAGCTACGGTCGATCTCCCAAGGAGGGCGGCACCTGGAAGGAGGTGTTGCTAAACGAGGTGTCCAAGGATCTGCCGGAGGATTGGGAGGCGCGGGTTCACTTCACCGGGCTTCTTAAGCACGATCAACTTACGCGCCTTTTCCAAATCGCGCGAACGCATGTTTACTTGACCTACCCGTTTGTGCCGAGCTGGAGCCTTTTGGAAGCCATGAGTTGCGGGACGCCCGTGATCGCAAACAACGTGGCGCCAGTTGCGGAATTCGTGTCCCATGGGGAAACCGGTTTCTTGATTGATCTCTTCGATCAAGAGGCGCTGGTCGAGGCGATCCGCCATGTGCTGAGCGCCCCGGAGGACGTAGCATTTCTGGGAGACGCGGCCCGCGTCATGATCAAAAACCACTATGACCTGGACACGGTATGCTTGCCTCGGCGGATTCAGTTCGTGGAAGGTCTCATGGATCAGAGCCTCTCTTCCGCGATCCGAAGCTGACGCGCGCGGGTTAGGATCGCGTCCTCGATTGCCCGGACCGTTTCCGCTGATGCGGGTCCGGATCGGGTGGCCAAGGCCACGCGCAACGAGCGGGCGTCCAGCGCGGGGTCCTGTACGAAAACGGTCGCGCGATAGGCGCGCCCCGAGCCGGGTGGTGCTCCAAAACCGTAGACGATCACCCCTGAGAACGGATCAACCGATTGAATTGGCATGAAATCCAGAACCTCCAGTGAGGCATTCCAGATGTATCGATTCACAGCCAGTGTTGTGTTTGGATCGTCGCGATTGCCAAAGATGTCCCAGATTGTACCACGGCGCGCGATCTCTGTTTCGTCAGCCAACCGACCGCCTGCTCCGGTTGGGCGGGTTTCGGGCAGTTCGGCGGCGCGCTCGCTTCCTCCGCTGAAAATGTTCCCGAGTCGAGACCCGCAGCCCGCGAGCGCCAAGCACGCGACCAATACCGTTGCGCATCCGCTCCAGCTTTGAAACCGCATGATCCCCCCGTTCTCGCCGCTGCGCAGTCTTGGTAGCCGAGCTAATGGGGCGCCACAAGATGTTTCCCCTTTCAAGCGTTTTCCATGACTTACGCTCACTGTGGCACGGTTGCACCAGAGCTATGGCATTTCGCACGCGCTCGCTGGGCGTTCTTGCATTCAAGCGGCGTTGGAGCGAGACAAAAGCATACTCATTTTGGACCTCCAAACTGAGCTGCACCTTTGAACACGAGGGAAAAAGAAATGAAAAAGGTACTCCTAGCGTCGACAGCGCTCGTGATGACCGCCGGAGTGGCGGCCGCGGACGTGACGCTTTCTGGCTACGCCGAAATCGGCGTTTTCATGGTTGACGATGATGACGGCACCCGTGACGATCTTGAGTTTCACAGCGACTTCGATGTGACCTTCACGCTTTCGGGCGAGACGGATAACGGTCTGACCTTCGGCGCGACCATTGACTTGGACGAAGTTGGTGATGACGACACCGGTGGCGACGCCATCGCGAATGACGGTTCGCCCGGCAGCGCAGTAGAAGAGCATTCGGTGTTTGTCTCGGGCGCGTTCGGCACGTTGACGATGGGTGACACGGATGGCGCCTTTGACCGCGTCATGCAGGAACTCGGCTGGGGCACGGCGCTTGCTGACGACCACACCACCCACGCTGGCTTTAGTGGAAACGGTGGCCTTGACGGGGCCAATGACGGGCAAATCCTTCGCTACGACTACAGCCTTGGCGATTTTGCGTTCGCGGCGTCCCTCGAGCTGGACGACGTTGATACGAATGACGACGTGTTCGGGATCGGTGCTGAGTACACGGCTGATCTCGGCGGTGCGTCGCTGAACATCGCCGTGGGTTTCCAGGACGGCTCCGTTGGTGGCGTCGACTCGGACATCACCGGTATTTCGCTCGACCTTGCATTGGATAGCGGCTTTGAGGCGCGTGCCAACTTCTCGACCGGGGACTGGGACGGCACTGACGGCGATGACGAACACATCGGCGTCGGCGTTGCTTACCTCTCGGGCCCGCTCGTTGTCGAGGCGAACTGGGGTGAGAACGATCGCAACGGGACAACCACCGATGGTTTCGGCTTGGCGTTGAACTATGACATCGGCGGCGGCGCTGTTGTCATGGCTGGCTACGGGACCGACGACACCACGGACCGTTTGTCGGTTGGCCTTGGCCTTTCGTTCTAATCGACCTTCGTAAGACATTCGGAGAGAGCGGGTTTCGGCCCGCTCTTTTCGTATTAACTCTAGGTGTGAGGTTCCTGGACAAGGCTAAGTCTGATTCCTAGTGTGCCTCCAGATCCCCGATCTGGACTGCGCGATGACCATCACCGACAAAGCGACGCTGACCTCACTCCATTCCAAGGCGATGGAGCTCATGGCGGCGCGACAGGACGAGGACGCGCTGACCGTTTTTGGCCAGATCGTCGACTTTAATCCCAACATCGCGGAAGTACATTTCCAGGTTGCACGCATATTTCTGCGCAACGACAGGCTTTCCCGCGCGTTGACGCATATCCGAGCGGCCGTTCGGCTTAAGCCTGGGATTGGGGATATTTGGAAGGTCTACGCCGATCTGATCCGCACGTTGTCGGACCCAGAGGCGCAAGGAACCTTTCGAACCGCCCTTAAGGACGCTCCCCTCGAAAAGCGCGAAAAGCGATTGCTTTCGACGTCGGTTGACTTCACGGGGCGCCAGACGGCGCCGCTTTCTGGAACGCCGCCAAAGGCGTTCGCGGCGATGGTTGCCGCCCTGACAAGCGGCGATGGCTCGCGGGCTCAAAGCCTCGCAAAGGCCGAGCTCAAGCGAAACCCCAAGGCCCCGGCCGTGATGACCGTACTCGCTGCGGCACAACTCGCGCAGGGGCGCTTGAAGGAGGCCGAGGCGTCCTGCCGAGATGCGCTCGCGCTCGACCCGCGATACGCAGAGGCCCACGCGACCCTCGCGCGCATCTTACGGGCGACGCAGCGGATGTCTGATTGCGTGGCGGCATGCAATCGCGCGCTCCGCCTCTCCCCGGGGCTCCCGGCAGCGCTTCGGATGCGCGCCGATTGCTGTATGGAGGTTGGTCGTCGAGAAGACGCTCAGCGCGATTTTGAGAGCCTAATAGCGATCGACCCAAAGACCGAGGACAATTACGTTGCCTATATCCGCTTTTTGCACGGGGAGAAGGAGTACTTTCAGGCGATCGACATAGCCCGCCGCGCCATAAAGAGGGGGGTCGGCGGATTTGCCCTTAAGAACGTGTTTGCCCAGGCTCTTGACGAAGCTGGTCGTTCGGAGGAGGCGCTGAAGGTCTTTGAGGAAGCCGTGGCTCTTGTACCAGAGTCCGGGGACGCGATTGGACGGATTGCCCTTCTAAAGCAGTCCCTCGGGCGGTTTGACGAGGCCATGTCCGACCTTCGCCGCGCAATTGCGATTGATCCGACAAATGGGTCGCTACACCGGATCTACCTGACCTCACAGAAACTCGATGCCGACGATCCCTTGGTGGCTTCCATGGAGGCCAAGTTCCTAGATGACAAAATTCCACCGATCCGGCGGACCCATTTTGGATTTGCGCTGGCCAAGGCGGCGGAGGATCAGAAGCGTTTTGATGAAGTCTTCGGCTATTTGAACCCCGCCAACGCGCTGATGCGCGAGGAGTTTCCCTATGACATCGCCGCGCGGGTGACGTTCGTCGATCAGTTGATCGCGGCCTGCAAGGATTTCGACTGGTTGGGCGCGCCAACCGCCTCCAAGAGTGACTTTGCGCCGATCTTTGTAACCGGCATGCCGCGCTCGGGGACAACACTGGTTGAGCAGATCATTGCAAGCCACTCGCGCGTAACCGGCGGTGATGAAGTCGGTGTCGCCTCTAAATGGGCGTTGCAGCTGTTGAGCCGAGACGGCGAGGAGCCGATCACTTTCGATGAGCTGCCGGGCGGTGCGCTTGAGAGGGTCGCTGACCGCTTTGAGGCATACATGCGAGCGCTGCTGCCCGGCTCTGATCTCGTGACCGACAAGGCGATCCAAAGCTTCACGTCGATTGGTCTTCTGAAACGTGCCATGCCAAACGCCAAGATCGTGGTCGTGCGGCGAGACCCGCGCGACAATTTGCTGTCGATCTACAAAAATGTCTTTCCAGAGAACACCCACCTCTATGCCTACAACATCGAGGACCTTGCGGAATATTATCGCCAGTTCGTCCGTTTGGTCGACTTTTGGCGAGAGTTAGTGCCGGGCTGGTTTTACGAGATCCAGTACGAGGCGCTCGTCGCGGATCCAGAAACAGAGGCGCGCAGGTTGATCGCGTCTTGCGGTCTTGAGTGGGAAGACGCCTGTCTCAACTTCCACAAAACAGAGCGCCGCGTGAAAACCCTTAGCGTGTATCAGGTTCGCCAACCCATGTACAAATCCTCGACGCGCGCCTGGGAGCGCTATGGCGAGGACATCAAGCCACTTCTCGACGCCCTGGGACCAGGCTACGCCGATGCCGCTGAGTGAGGTCAAGGAGCGTTTGCGTACCGCAGAACGGGCAGCTGGCCGACCGGAGGGATCGGTTACGCTAATCGCGGTGTCGAAGGTCCAGCCGCTGGAGCGCATTGATGCTGTCCTCAAGGGTGGTCACGCAACTTTTGGGGAAAACCGCGTGCAAGAAGCCCAAGGGAAATGGCCTGACTTCAAGGCGGCGTTTCCCGATACCAAACTCCACCTGATAGGCCCACTTCAGACGAACAAGGTGCGCGCCGCCATGGAGCTCTTCGATGCGATCCACTCCGTCGATCGTTCCAAACTCGCCAGATCTGTTGCGCGGATTGCAGATGAAACGGGCGCCTGTCCCGAGATCTTTGTCCAAGTC
>JBCCKB010000099.1:0-10155 GCA_039027595.1 Pseudomonadota bacterium
GAAGAGCTCGAATTTCCAGGCGTCGTGAAGGAACTCCTGCCGAATGCGACGTTTCGGGTCGAGCTTGACAACGGCCATGAAGTCTTCGCCCATATGGCAGGAAAGATGCGCAAGAACCGGATCCGGGTGCTCGCAGGCGACAAGGTTCAGGTGGCGATGACGCCTTACGACCTCACCAAGGGACGGATCAACTATCGCTTCAAGTGAGGGCGGCCTGCGGCTGATCCTCGGCTCCGGAAGCCCACGCCGCCGCGAGCTTTTAGGTCAGCTCGGACTGGTACCGGACCGGGTGGTCTCGCCCGACATCGATGAGACGCCTCTGAAACGCGAATTGCCCCGACCCTACTGCCTGCGGATGGCCGTGGAGAAGTCGCAGGCGCTTGAGATCGCTCCGGGCGAGGTCCTGCTCTCCGCCGACACCACTGTCGCCCTTGGCCGCCGGATCCTCGGCAAGCCAGAGGACGCGGTGGAGGCGCGGGCTTTCTTGGAGCGCCTCTCCGGCCGCCGCCACACCGTGATCACGGCAGTCGCCGTCCGCACGAAGGACGCCTTGCGGACCCGCGAGAACGTCACAGCCGTCAAGTTTAAGCGACTTTCAGACTGGGAGGTCACCGGCTACCTCGATACTGGAGACTGGCAAGGGAAAGCCGGAGGCTATGCCATTCAAGGACCGGCGGCGGCATTCGTTCCGTGGATCCAGGGCTCGTTCTCAGGGGTTATGGGTCTGCCCTTGGCCGAGACCGCCGCACTTCTTCAAGCGGCGGGTTGGAAACTCTGGCGGTGAAAGGTCGGGTGATAGTCCTAGACGACCGAGGGGCCGCGTTGATGCTCGACGGCCGCCTCGAAGACCTGATCCTTCACCCGCCCAAGGGCTCCAACCTCCCGAGCGCGGGCGACATCTGCGTTGTCCGCGTGACCCGCAAGCTCCCCAAGTCCGGCGCCTTCTGCGAGATGGCGGGCGGCGGCGAGGGCTACCTCCGCGACGCCAAATCCGTCCGCCAGGGCGAGCGCATCCTGACCCAGGTCGTGAGCCTCCCCGAACCGGGAAAGGCCGTGACGCTCACCACCCGACTCCTCATCAAGGGCCCTCGTCTGATACTGACCCCCGGCGCGCGCGGAATAAACGTCTCGCGAAAGATCGGGAACTCCTCCGAACGAGAGCGTCTCGAGGAAACGGTGCGCGCCGCCCGAGCAGCCAACCGGTGTACCCCGAACCTCGACGCCATGGGTGTGATCATTCGGACCGCCGCCCGGGACGAGGGCGCCATCGAGCTGGCCCGCGAGTATGACTGCCTTGTGTCAACATGGTCCAGGCACATGGCTCTGCTTCGAGATCATAACGCGGTCAAGAGCGACGAAAAGCACGCACCGCTCGACTACGCCTTGCGCGAATGGCTTTTCCCGCGACCAAATGCGATCCTCTGCGGTCCTGGTCTTGCTCGCTCTCTCTCTTACTCGGATGACATCGGACCCCCAGCGTTCTTTGGCGACGGGAGCTATATCCGGCTTATCGAGACGACCAACGAACCGTTTAGCGCCGCTGGTGTCCACGAGGCCATCGATGCATTGAAATTGCCCGTGATCAGTCTGGGCAGTGCTTCGATGAGCGTTGAATCAACTCGCGCGCTTGTCGCAATCGACGTCAATACCCATGCGGATTTTTCGCCCGCCGCGGGGCTTAAGGCCAATCTCGATGCCGCCACGGAGCTACCGAGACAACTGCGTCTCAGAGGCTTGGGCGGTCAGATCGCAGTTGACTTCGCGGCAATGCCCAAACAGCAGCGCCGCACGCTAGAAGAGGCCCTCAAGAAGGCGTTTCGACATGATTGGGTCGAAACAAGCCTTGTGGGTTGGACGGGCCTGGGGCTCTATGAACTTCAAAGAAAACGCGAACGTCGTCCTTTGACGGAGGTGCTCTGAATTTGCCTTGCCCCATCTGCGACAAGCCGCCTGAGAGCCAATACCGTCCGTTTTGCTCTCGGCGCTGCGCCGACATCGACCTCGGTCGATGGCTCAACGGGAGCTATACATTTGTCGCGGAGGAGAGCGCACCGGAACCTGACACAGGCGCCCCAGAACGCAGGGATCGCCCCTGAAATTCCCAGCTTTCCCCCTGGACAGCCCCAAGCCTCGCGTCTAGAAGATCGCGACCCAAGCGGCGGGAGCCCAGACTGCCGCCTAATCCGTGCCCGGGTAGCTCAGGGGTAGAGCAGTGGACTGAAAATCCTCGTGTCGGTGGTTCGATTCCGCCCCCGGGCACCACGCAACCTTCTCATGGCCGAACATGTTGACGCAAAAACCTTGATTTTTCAGCTAGTTCCTGGCTGTTATCCGAACATTGATGAACATGCGGTACCACCGTTACCCCCACGATTGGGGGGTATTTTTTGAGATCGAGAAAGCGATACCCCAAAGGTGCCGCTTACCGACAAGAAAATCCGCAAGGCGAAACCCCTCCCGAGGTCGTACAAATTGAGCGATGGTGGAGAGTCGTTCTTGTTGGTTAGACCGGGTGGCGAGAAGCCCTGGCAGCAGAAATAACGATATCTCTGCAAAGAGCGTTCGTTGTCACATGGGCAATACCCGGCCGAGACCCTGGCGCAGGCGCGGAAGAAGCGAGATGAAGCGCATGCCATGATGGCGGAAGACCGTGACTCCGCTGTGCAAAAGAAGCTCGACAACGTCGCGGCCGAAATCCTGGCGCACACGACCTTCGAGCTGACTTCTAAAGAGCGTCTCGATAACATGAAGGATCGCGACCTGGCCCCGACGGCGGTCGCCAAAAATACTTGGCTACTGATGAACTTGGCAGAGCCACTGCACAAGCGTCCGATCAGTGAAATATCCCCCGCTGAGGTTTTGCACTTGCTGCAATCGATTGAGCGCAGCGGGCGACGCGAACCGGCCGTGAAGCCACAACGGGTAGAACGTGTTCAGTCCATCAGGGCGAGCGGGCAACACCATGCTAACGACACGGACATAGAGCCGCCCCCGGCAAAACCATAAATCGGATCCGGAAGGGTTTGCAAAGCCGCAGCCTCACCGTAACCGAGTGATCAGTGTTCTACTCTCCCGAAATCTGCCGTGCTTTTTCAACCAGGACTTCGGCCTGCCGAATAGAGGCGTAGTCTATCAGCCTACCATCGAGGCTTACCGCGCCCTTACCGGCCGCTTCCGCTTCCGCCATGGCGGCCAGAATCCGCTGTGCCTTGTCGATTTCAGCATCCGAAGGGCTCATCACTTCGTTTGCCAGTTCGATCTGACTTGGGTGGATGGCCCATTTGCCTTCGCACCCCAATACAGCAGCCCGGTAGGCGGCCGCGCGGTAGCCGTCCGCGTCCTGAAAATCCCCGAAGGGCCCGTCAATCGGGCGTAGACCGTTCGCGCGCGCTGCGACCACCATGCGCGCCAAGGCATAATGCCACATGTCACCCCAATGGGTGTCACGGGATCCGTCCTGAGCGGGGTCGGTTAAAACGGCGTAATCCTTGTTCACTCCGCCAATGATCGTGGTGCGCGCGCGCGTGGAGGCGGCGTAGTCGGCGACCCCGAAATGCAGGCTTTCGTTGCGTTTTGACGCTTGGGCGATTTCCGTGATGTTCTGCATGCCAAGAGCGGTTTCGATGATGTGCTCAAAGCCAATCCGTTTCTTGTATCCTTTGGCGTCTTCGATCTGAGTGACCATCATGTCAACGGCGTAGACATCGGCTGCCGTTCCAACTTTCGGGATCATGATCAAGTCAAGCCGTTCGCCCGCTTGTTCGACCACGTCGACCACGTCGCGATACATGTAGTGCGTGTCCAATCCGTTGATCCGGACGGACATGGATTTCGTCCCCCAGTCGATTTCGTTTAGTCCCGTGATGATATTCTTGCGCGCTTGTTCCTTTTCATCCGGTGCAACCGCATCTTCCAGGTCAAGGAAGATGACATCCGCGTCAGATTGCGCTGCCTTTTCAAACATTTGCTTCTGGCTGCCTGGAACAGCGAGCTCTGAACGATTAAGCCGCCCCGGGGCCTGATTTACGGGATGAAACGACATATGCCTTGCCTTCCTTCAGCTCACAGAGTTGCGCGAGAAAGTTCGACCGCGCAGGAGTCTGTCAAGAAGAGTTTCAGTCTATTTCGGCATACCGTCGTCGCGGTTTTGTTCCTGCGACAGGCGGGATGAGTAGTAGAATGCGATCGCCTGGGCGCGGTTCTTGACGCTGAGCTTGTCGTAGAGGTTCGACAGATGAAACTTGACCGTGTTAACGGTTATTCCAAGCTCTGCCGACAACTCGCGATTGGTCAAACCCTTCGACAAGGCCTCGAGCATCACACGTTCCTTGCGGGACAACTGATGGATAGGGTCGCCTTGCAGCTCGCGGACGTCCAGGAAAGGAAACACCATCTTTCCCGATGCGACATCGATGCAGGTGCCCATGAGCGTTTCGGCATCGCTGGATCGGGGCGCGTAGGCGGCGGCCCCCGCCGACATCGCCAGGCGCGGCAAGTCCTCGCCTTCTTCGGCATAGACCACGATGCGTGGCGCATTGGCCTGCGAGCGCAGAACTTCGATCAGCTTGGCGCCCCCTAACGCGGGCAAGTTCCAATCGATCACACCAACTTGGACCGGCACACGCATGACCGTGCCCAAAAACCCCTCAGCCGTCGCCGCGGTGGCGACCAACGAGAACCGCGGATCCCGATCGATGATTTCCGAGAGCGCCGACAACACCAGCGGATTGCCATCCGCCAGCATGATCTCGATCGGAGCGCTCACTTCCTTAGATCGCTGAATCATTTACCTTAATCTCAAAAAACTACCCATATGGGTGGCATCATATTCGGTATACCGCCGCATATCAATCCTTTAGGATAGGATTTTTGCTACCCGAATAGGCAACCATTAGTAGGACTAAGGGGCGTTTTCTTTCTCAGCAACGCATCTATGTACAGATCAAAGCTTATTACCGCGCCAATGCTCAGCGGACACCAATCAGGAGACGACCATGGCCGATACCGCCGCCTTTCCCCAGCTTGTCATTCCAAACACGATTGCCGCGGGTCCGGGCCCCGGCAACACCGATGCGCGCGTGTTGGCGCGTTACGCTGAGGCTGGGTTGGCTGATCACATGCACGCCGACGTGCTGCGCGGGATGGTTGAGTGCAAACAGATGCTCCGCGACGTGATGGGTACGGAAAACGTGCATACGTTCGGCGTAGCTGGTACCGGCTGGAGCGGGCTGGACATGATGTTCTCGGCGGTGATGCCGGGCGACAAGGTGGTCATGTTCGTCAACGGCACCTTCTCGGGCATCGATGGGCTGACCGTGCGAATGAAGGCGGCTACTGCCGAAGAACTGGCGGCAAACTCCCTCGATCCCCAGACCGAGAACGTGGTGATCGTCGATGTTCCACATGGTCAAAGCGTAACCGGCGAGATTGTTGACGCGGCTCTTGCCCAGCACAAGCCCAAGTGGGCCGCGATGGCGCATTGGGAAACTGGCTCTGGCCGGGTGAACGATGTCAAGGGCTTCAGCGATGCCTGTGAGAGACACGGCGTAATGGGGTTGATTGATGCCGTTTCGAGCCTTGGCGTCGGTAATTTCCGGATTGACGACTATCCCGGAGTTCACGGCTGGGCGTCTTGCCCGCAAAAGGGCATTTGCTGCTTGCCGCTGACCTATGCACCGGTGTCGTTCTCGGACACGTATATTGAGACGTTACGCGCAACAGGCACGCGGACATTCTGTCATCATCCCATTCTGGAGGCACGCCACTGGGGTGTGATCGATGGCAAGGATGTCGAGAAGGGAACATATCACCGGACGCATTCGGCCTATGCAGTGTCGGCATTTCACGAGGCATTGCGGATCTGCCAACAGCAAACCATTGCCCAGCGCGCCGCGGATTACATCTACCACGAAGCCGCGCTGCGCCAGGCCGTTCAGGCCATGGGTTGCGATGTGACGTCGAACATGCCGTCGCTGGTCGTTCTCAACCTGCCCGAGGAACTCGCAGGCCGCGAAATGGAGTTGGTTCAGCATTGTCGGGCCCAGAACTTTGGAATTTGGCCCACCCTGTCCGAACCGGTTCAGGTTCGTATCGGCATTCTGAACCTGCTGTCCGAGGCTGCGATTACCGATATCGTAAACCGCTTTGCTCAAGCCCTGCGCGATCTCGGCGCCGAGATTGACCAAACCCGCATCGACGCGGTCCTGCAGCAGCAATACGGAAACGCCATCGCAGCCGAATAGAACGCTCAGAACCGGGAGGCGACCTATGGACATCCACGAATATCAGGCAAAGGAAATTCTGGCCGGGTTCGGGGTCGCCGTTCCGGACGGGGCGCTGGCATACAGCCCCGAGCAAGCCGCTTACCGTGCTCGCGAGTTAGGGGGGGATCGCTGGGTCGTAAAGGCCCAGGTTCATGCTGGCGGGCGCGGCAAGGCCGGCGGTGTCAAGCTTTGCTCGAGTGACATCGAGATCAACAATGTCTGCGAAGACATGTTCGGTATGAAGCTGGTCACGCGCCAGACAGGCCCGGAAGGCAAAGGCGTTTACCGCGTCTACGTCGAAGCCGCCGTTCCCATTGCCCGCGAGATCTATTTGGGTTTCGTGCTTGATCGCACAACGCAGCGCGTGATGATCGTGGCGTCCTCGGAAGGTGGGATGGAGATCGAGGACATCTCGGCAGAGAAACCGGAGAGCATCGTTCGCGCCGTTGTTGAGCCGGCCGTTGGGCTGCGTGAGTTCCAGTGTCGTCAGATCGCGTTCAAATTGGGCGTCGATGCGTCGATGGTTCAACAAGTCGTCCGCACGTTGCAGGGCTGTTATCGGGCCTTTACCGAGCTTGACGCGACGATGGTGGAGATCAACCCGTTAGCGATCACCGAAGACAACCGCGTGATCGCGCTCGATGCCAAGATGACCTTCGACGACAATGCGCTGTTCCGTCACCCGCAAGTTGCCGAGTTGCGTGACAAGAGCCAGGAAGACCCCCGCGAGTCGCGTGCCGCCGATCGTGGCCTGAACTACATTGGGCTTGATGGCAGTATTGGCTGTATCGTGAACGGCGCCGGGCTCGCCATGGCGACGATGGATACGATCAAACTGGCAGGCGGTGAGCCCGCGAACTTTCTTGATATCGGTGGTGGTGCAACACCCGAGCGGGTGGCCAAGGCCTTTCGTCTGGTTCTGTCGGACAAGAACGTCCAAGCCATCCTTGTGAACATCTTCGCGGGGATAAACCGGTGCGACTGGGTTGCCGAGGGCGTCGTCCAGGCAATGAAAGAGGTGGGCGTCGAGGTACCCGTGATCGTGCGACTGGCCGGGACGAACGTTGAGGAAGGCCAGAAGATCCTGGCAAAGTCCGGCCTTCCAATCATCCGTGCGAAAACTCTGAGTGAAGCCGCCGAGCGTGCCGTGGGAGCTTGGAGAAACGACCTGTC
This sequence comes from Pseudomonadota bacterium, assembly GCA_039027595.1. Lineage (GTDB taxonomy): Bacteria > Pseudomonadota > Alphaproteobacteria > Rhodobacterales > Rhodobacteraceae > Ovoidimarina. The sequence continues at coordinate 7,437 of JBCCKB010000099.1, forward strand.
CCAAAGGGTCATGATGAGGGCTGTGTAATGAGCATTCTGATCGACTCGGAAACCCCGGTGATCGTCCAAGGGATCACTGGCAAGATGGCGCGGTTCCACACCAAAGACATGCTGGATTACGGCACAAATGTTGTGGGCGGCGTCGTTCCTGGCAAGGGCGGCGAAACCGTCGAAGGTCTGCCGGTCTTTGACACGCTCGAAGAAGCCGTGGCGGAGACAGGTGCCGAGGCTTCTCTCGTCTTCGTGCCGCCACCGTTCGCAGCCGATGGAATAATGGAGGCCGCCGATGCGGGGATCCGCTACTGCGTCTGCATCACCGACGGTATTCCGGCACAAGACATGATCCGCGTGAAGCGGTACATGTATCGCTATCCCAAGGAACGCCGCATGGTTCTGACGGGGCCCAATTGCGCGGGTACGATCAGCCCGGGCAAATCGCTTTTGGGGATTATGCCGGGCCACATCTATCTGACTGGCAATGTCGGGATCGTTGGACGGTCTGGCACCCTTGGCTACGAAGCGGCCAGCCAACTAAAGGACTTCGGGATCGGAGTATCGACCTCGGTCGGTATTGGTGGAGATCCGATCAACGGGTCCTCTTTCAAGGATATCCTTGAACGATTTGAGCAAGACGACGAGACGCATGTCATTGCAATGATTGGCGAGATTGGCGGTCCCCAAGAAGCGGAGGCGGCGGAGTATATTCGCGATCACGTCACCAAGCCCGTGGTGGCCTATGTCGCCGGGCTGACCGCGCCGAAAGGACGAACGATGGGGCATGCGGGCGCGATTATCTCGGCCTTCGGCGAAAGTGCCTCGGAAAAGGTGGAGATACTGTCGGCCGCCGGCGTCACCGTGGCCGAGCATCCATCACTGATCGGCGAAACGATCGCAAACGTCATGGAGGCAGCATGATGGCGAGGCCGAATGTTCTTGTGACCCGCCGTTGGCCGGCTGCAGTCGAAGCGAAGCTGGCCACCAATTATGATGTTGAGTTGAACCACAGCGACCGCCCGCTGACATCGGATGAACTTCGGGAGGCCATTCAACGTTACGACGCTGTTTTGCCGACCGTGACCGACAAGATCGGCGCCCAGGCGTTGGACGTGCCAAGGGCACGCACCAAGCTGATCGCGAATTACGGCGTTGGATACACCCATATCGACGTCGAGCGTGCCAAGACCCATGGAATTGCAATTACGAACACGCCTGACGTGCTGTCGGAATGCACGGCGGATCTCGCGATGACCCTGATGCTCATGGTCGCCCGGCGCGCCGGTGACGGAGAGCGCGAACTGCGTTCGGGTCAATGGGACGGATGGCGGCCCACACACCTGGTTGGCACCAAAGTGTCCGGTAAGACACTGGGCATCATCGGATTTGGACGCATTGGTCAGGAAGTGGCACGGCGCGCGCATTTCGGCTTTGGGATGAAGATCCTGGTCTACACCCCCTCGCAATTGCGCGATGAGGTTCTTGGTCGCCTCAACGCCCGCCAAGTCGCCTCCATCGACGAGCTTCTTCCGATGTGCGACTTCGTCTCGCTCCACTGCCCAGGCGGCAAGGCAAACGCCAAGATGATCGACGGCCGTCGCTTGGAGCTCATGAAGCCAGATGCGTTCCTGATCAACACAGCGCGCGGCGAAGTTGTCGATGAAGCGGCACTTGCGCAGGCTCTGATGTTCAAGACAATTGGCGGCGCGGCGCTTGATGTGTTCGAGCGAGAACCGGTCGTGAACCCCATGTTGGCCCAATGTGATAATCTTGTAATGCTGCCGCATCTTGGCAGCGCGACCCGAGAAGCACGTCACGCGATGGGCTTTCGCGTGCTGGAAAACCTCGACGATTTCTTTGAAGGCAAAGCACCGCGTGATCGCGTCGCCTGAATGGATCCAAAGATCTAAATCCAGCGGCGAGCAAGACGAGGCTTTGCAAAACCGACCCGGGTCCAAGGATCACGCCGTGAAGGGCGCGTGGTTAGATCAACCTCGTCGGTAATACGGCGAATTACTCGCGGTCACCATCTCGAGGGCGCACTGCGGGCCCAAGGATCAATGGCAGCGAGAGAATGGGCGCAAGGCGACGTGGTTCGTCGGCACATTGGCCGCGACCGGTTCTTGGACGGGGTACTGGTCTTTGAACGGGCGTTGAGAATTTTCGAATCCAGCTTTGCGAGCATGGAACCGAACTCGCGCTGTGGGGCCAGCTAAGTTGTCCCCTCCCCCCTTTCACCTCTGCCATAGGACTGGCCGCGAGCGGGGACTTGGATCGCGGAGAAACGGCCATTAGCCGAACACGCAATGGAGCGATGGCGTGAGATTGACCTGAAGCGCGCGACCGGAGCTGACGTGGCCTCCGCCCGTCGCGGCGCCGTGCGTGACGCGGATCACGACGTGGTACGGCAAACCAGGGTCCCGCGAAACGTTGCCACGTTCAAGACCCGGCCGCCGCGGTTTGACGCGATGGAACCGTCGCGGCTGGCCGTGCTGGTGCACCGTGAAGGGCAAGTACCCGGCCAGTGAACATTGTGCCGTCGCAAGGGTCGACCACCGCGGCGCCAACGGTCTGAGCCGGGTGGGCGGCGGTCCGGGTGGCAACGGCGCATGCGGCGCTCGAACCGGGCGCACCCGTCTTCATGGACAGCGCGTGCCACCTCGGGCAGCGGGCGTGACGACGTAGGAGCTTCGCCGCGCCGTCGTTCACACACGCCGAAAGCTCC
>JBCCKB010000100.1:0-10139 GCA_039027595.1 Pseudomonadota bacterium
GACGCCTCCTGCTGGAGCGTGGAGGTCATGAACGGGGCGGACGGGTTCCGGTTGGCGGGCTTGGCCTCGACCGAGGCCACGGACAGATCGCGCGAGGTGACGGCCTGGACGGCGAGTTCAGCGTCGGTTTCGTTCGCGATATCGAACTTCTCGAGCTTCTTGCCGCCTAGGATCGTCAGCCGCGCGGTGTACTCCTGGCCCCGGGGCGTGGTGAGCACCGCCGAGACCGACCAGTATTCCTGCGCCCGGAACGCCTCGATCTCCATCTCGCGCTCGACGATGAGGCGCAGGCACACGGACTGGACGCGACCGGCGGATTTCGCCCCCGGGAGCTTTCGCCAAAGGACGGGAGAGAGGTTGAACCCCACGAGGTAATCAAGCGCGCGGCGCGCGAGATAGGCCTCGACCAGTTCCATGTCGACCTGGCGCGGGTTGGCCATGGCCTCGGTCACCGCCGATTTGGTGATCGCGTTGAAGACGACGCGGCTGACGGGCGTGTCCTTCTTCAACGCCTTGCGGTTCCGGAGCGCCTCTTCAAGGTGCCAGGAAATCGCCTCGCCTTCGCGGTCGGGGTCGGTCGCGAGGATCAGGGCGGCGTCGTCTTTCAGCGCGTCGGCAATCGCCTTGACATGCTTTTTGGAGTCGGACGCCACCTCCCATTTCATCGAAAAGTCGCTGTCGGGGTCGACGGATCCATCCTTTGGAGGCAGGTCGCGGACATGACCATAAGACGCCAGCACCGTGTAGTCAGAGCCCAGATACTTGTTGATTGTCTTGGCCTTAGCAGGCGACTCAACGACAACGACAGGCATGGAACTCCTTCCGAAAATCAACGAACCACCACGGCGGCGCACGATGTGGGGCGCCTTGGGCGAATGTCAACGCCCCGATTTGTCCAAGACGCGAGTTAACGCAAACGGCTCAAAAGCCCACCGGGCTGGCGCTGGATTGCCCCGTCAAGCTCAAGCGACACCAGGGCCGGCGCCACTTCTCCGGCGGGCCGCGAAAGATCGCGGATCAGCTGGTCCTCAGCCACCGGGCTCGGACCCAACCTGTCCAGGATCTCGCTGTGGAGGCGGGCCGTCTCGGCGAGTGTGCGGGTTCCGGGCGCCGTTTCGGGCGCCTTTTCGGGCACCGCCGCGGGCGCCGGGCGCGGAACCGTCGCCGCCGGCGCGCTCACGGCGTCCAGGATGTCGTCCGCACCGCGCACCAGCCGCGCGCCATCCCGGATCAGCAAGTTGCACCCCGCTGCGCGGGCATCGAATGGGTGACCGGGCACAGCGAGCACATCACGGCCTTGGTCGAGCGCCGTCCGCGCGGTGATCAAGCTTCCCGATTTCGCGGCCGCCTCGACGACGATGACGGCCTCCGAGAGCCCCGAAACGATCCGGTTGCGCGCGGGAAAGTGGCGCGCCTGGGGTTGCAGGTGCATCGGGGCTTCCGACAAGCACAGGCCCTTTTCGGCAATCTCCTGGGCGAGCACGGCGTTTTCGGCAGGGTAGACAACGTCAACGCCGCCGGCAAAGACCGCGATCGTGCCCCCCTCAAGGCAGCCCAGGTGAGCCGCCGTATCGATGCCCCGGGCAAGTCCCGAAACCACGACCCGACCGGCATCGGCAAGCTCGGCCGCGATCTTCCGCGCCATGCGCGTCCCGAGCGAGGACGCGTTGCGCGCGCCGACAAGCGCCAGGAGCGGGCGCGACAAGAGCTCCGTGCGACCTTTCGCCCAAAGAAGTGGCGGTGCGTCCGCCAGGGCCGCGAGGCCTTGTGGATAATCGACATCGCCAAGGGCGAGCAGCCGCGCGCCCGCCCTGTGCCCGGCGGCCAACTCGCGTTCGGCGGTCTGGGCCGTACAGGCGCGATATTCGGCGACACCGGCAGCCCGCGCGATCTCCGGAAGGGCGTTCAACGCGGCCTCCGCCGACCCGTACTCGCCCAGTAATCTGTGGAATGTGGCCACGCCGACGCGGCGTGAGCGCAAGAGACGAAGCCAGGAAAGCTTCACTTCCTCATTGAGGGGTGGGGTGAGGGGGGGTGGGGAAGGGGAAAACTCCTTAGCCATCCTGCCTCCGTCATCTTGCAGGACAAGGTATGAGCCAGAGTCGGTTAATGCAGGGTTAAGACAAGTTTTCGTCGTATTCGCTATTTATGGGGAAGCTTACACTTTGAGATGTCAAGGTTAATTGACACTCATTCCGGAAAGATTTCATTAACTTTCTGGGGATAACGCCGTGGACAGCCTGAAGTCCTCCCTCGCAAAAGGCGACAGGATTTCGAGCAAATCACCCGTCGGCTGTTCCATTTGTCCGCCTCGTGCGGCCCCCTTGCGCCTGCCTTAGGCGCGCCACATGGGCCGCAACGACTGGATATCGACACCAAAGGCCAGGGGCGGCTCAGGGACCAGAATGCCAAGCCCTTGGCGCGGCCCATCGGATCGTGGCGCCGTGAGCGCCTCAAGCAGAGCGGAGGGTCCGCGGGGGTGGTCCCGTGAGGGTGGACAAGGCAGTGTCTCCCAGGCCGCCGCGTCGCCCATGAATTAACCAGGGCGCCAAGAACATGCAGGCTGGCGGTTGAGAATGAAGCGAAAACGCCCGCGCATCAGCCGCGCGACCGGGGGCAAAGCACCCCTGTTTTATCCGCCACGCGCCGACGAACGGGCAAGCGCGCCGAAGACTGCAAGTGTGGGAGACATGGCGTTCCGGGCCAACGCGGCGCTGTGGCCCGGATGCCTAACCACGCCGCCGGTTTGCTCGATGCGCGTTCGCTCAAGCCCTCGCTCACTGCGCCGCTAAGCGGCCGAGCCCCCCACCGTAAGGCCTCCTATCAGAAGCGTCGGCTGTCCGACGCCAACGGGCACCCACTGGCCAGCCTTGCCGCAGTTCCCGATGCCCGGATCAAGGTTCAGATCGTTGCCGATCGCGCGTATCTGGCGCAGGGCCGTCGCGCCATCGCCGATCAAGGTGGCGCCTTTCACAGGGTCGCCAAGTCGTCCATTTCGAACACGGTAGGCCTCGGTGCACGAAAAGACGAACTTCCCGTTCGTGATGTCCACTTGACCTCCCCCGAATCCGACGGCGTAAATCCCATCCTTCAGGTCCGCCACGATCGCGGCCGGGTCAGCATCGCCCGACAACATATAGGTGTTGGTCATGCGGGGCATCGGCGCGTGCGCGTGGCTTTCGCGGCGCCCGTTGCCCGTGGGCGCCACGCCCATCAACCGCGCGTTCTGGCGATCCTGCATATAGCCCACCAGGATGCCGTCCTCGATCAGCGTGTTCTTGGCGCCGGGCGTGCCTTCATCGTCGACGGTAATCGACCCGCGCCGGTCCGGGATCGTGCCGTCATCAAGCACCGTCACGCCCGGCGCGGCAACACGTTGGCCCATCAGGCCAGCAAATGCGGAGGTTTTCTTGCGGTTGAAGTCCCCTTCGAGCCCGTGGCCCACCGCCTCGTGGAGCAGGATGCCGGGCCACCCCGCGCCCAGCGCCACGTCCATTACGCCCGCCGGAGCCGGAACGGAGTGCAGATTGATCGTCGCGATCCGAATTGCCTCCTCGGTGGTCTCCCGCCAGTGCACAGGGTTCATGAGACCATCCAGCCCGGTGCGTCCGCCGCCCCCGGCTGATCCGGTCTCGCGACGCCCATTCTCCTCGACGATCACGCTGATCGAGAGCCGTGTCATGGGGCGGGTATCGCTGACCAGCCCGCCATCGGCGCGCAAGATCGCCACTTCCTGGAGCGAGGCGGAGAGCGAGGCCGTGACCTGCACGACCCTGGGATCGAGATCGCGCGCATAGGCATCGATCTCACGAAGCGTGTCGACCTTGGCGGCAAATTCCGTCCCCTCGACCGGGTCGGCATCCGTATAGAGCTTGCGGTTCGTGGCCTGGGGCGGCGCGGCAAGCGTGCCGCCACCCTCGGCAACCGCGAGACGCACGGTCGAGACCGCGCGGGCAACCGCGTTCTCGGTAATCTCTGTTGCATGGGCGTACCCGGTGGTCTCGCCCTGAACCGCCCGAAGACCAAAGCCTTCGGAGGCATCATAGCTGGCGGTTCGGATGCGTCCGTCATCAAAGACCAGACCCTCGCTCCGCTTACGCTCGAGAAACAGCTCGCCGTCCTCGGCGCCTTGCACGGCCTCGCGCAGGGCGCCGAGCGCCGCGTCCCGATCGAGATGCGTTTCAAAGGGCCGAAAGGCGGGGGTCTCGTTCATCACCTGCTCCGTCGCGCGCGCCCAGAAACTCCCCAGAGGCGTCTCTTTGCCGCAAATCATCTGCTTGTTGCCTTGACGCTAATATGATTTCAACACCGCTGGATACAACGTCAGTGCGACCGGGTGGCACCATGGGCCGTCCGCAGCAACGACATCTATGAAGCACAGGAGCCGCGATATGCGCCTTTTGGAACGCCTCAGCGCCGCAGCGGTGGTCATGGCCGCGGCAAGCCAGGGCACTGCGCAAGTGAGCGTGGATGGCCTAGAGAGCATCGGCAAGCCGGTTCCCGACGCGATGGGATTCCAGCCGCAAGCCACCGAGCTGATGGCCGATATCGTCTGGCTCGACAGCATGCTGCTGGTCATTATCACCGCGATTTGCCTTTTCGTGGTGGCGCTCTTGGCGGTTGTCATCCTGCGCTATAACAACCGTGCGAACCCAACGCCCGCGACGTTCACGCACAACACGCCGATCGAGGTGGCCTGGACGATCGTGCCGATCGTGATTTTGGTCTTCATCGGGGCGTTTTCATTGCCCGTCCTGTTCAAGCAACAAGAGATCCCAGAAGGTGACATCGTCATCAAGACCACGGGCTACCAGTGGTATTGGGGGTATGAATATGTCGACGCGGGCGTCGAGGGGGTGGAGCCATCGTCAATCGTCTTCGACAGTTTCATGCTCACGCGCGAGGAACTCGCCGAGTATGGCTACTCCGATGATGAATATCTGCTGGCGACAACCCAGGAGGTGGTGATCCCGACGGGCAAGACGGTGGTTGTGCAGGTGACGGCGGCCGACGTGATCCATGCCTGGACAATTCCGGCCTTCGGCGTAAAGCAAGACGCCGTTCCTGGCCGCTTGGCAGAGCTTTGGTTCGAGGTGGAGCCCGGGATGGAGGGTGTGTATTTCGGCCAATGCTCCGAGCTTTGCGGCAAAGACCATGCTTATATGCCGATCACGGTGAAGGCCGTGACGCAGGAGCAATATGAAGAGTGGTTAGGCCGGGCGAGCGAGGAATACGCGGGCCAGCCGCTCAATTTCGACATCGCCGCCCGATAGTTGTGACCTAAGAGATCCCTGCCAGCGTGAGTGACGCCAGCCTCATAACCCAGGAACCGGAAGCCGAGTTCGGCGACTACGTGGCCCTGCTGAAGCCCCGAGTGATGTCGCTCGTGGTGTTCACCGCGATGGTGGGTCTCCTTGTGGCTCCGGTCCCGATTCACCCAATGATCGGCCTCACCGCCATTCTCTTCATCGCGGTCGGGGCTGGCGCCTCGGGGGCTTTGAACATGTGGTGGGACGCCGATATCGATGCGAAGATGCGCCGAACCTCGGGCCGCCCTGTCCCGGCGGGCCGGGTGCGGCCCGAGGAATCGCTTGCGATCGGGGTGGCGCTGTCGGGCATCGCGGTGGTGATGCTTGCGCTCGCGACAAATATGCTCGCAGCCGGGCTTCTGGCGTTCACGATCTTCTTTTACGCCGTCATCTACACAATGCTCCTGAAGCGCTGGACGCCGCAGAACATTGTCATTGGCGGCGCGGCGGGCGCCTTTCCTCCGGTGATCGGATGGGCCGCGGCGACGAGTACAGCGCCGGTCGAGGCCTGGGGGATGTTCGCGCTGATCTTTCTGTGGACCCCACCGCATTTCTGGGCTCTCGCGCTCTTCATGCGCGCCGACTATGGCAACGCGGGCGTACCGATGCTCACCGTCACCCATGGCCATGGCGCGACGCGGGCCCACATCCTGGTCTACAGCGTCATTCTGGCTCCGGCGGCCCTGGCGCTCGCCGCGACCCCGATCGGCGGGCCAGCCTATCTGACCACGGCGATCTTCTGCAACGCATGGCTGCTCTGGGGCGCCTTTGGGATCTGGCGCCGTCGCGAGGCCGAGGCGGAGGCCGACAACTACGCGGCCGAAAAGGCGTTCTTCCGGTTTTCGCTCACCTACCTCTTCGCCCATTTCGGGGCGCTTGCCATTGACGCGCTCTTGCGCGTGCAAGGGGCGTTTTGATGGCGATCCGGGCCGAACATGAGCTGCACAGCCGGCGCCGGTCGCGCAACATCGGGCTCGCGGTCGTACTCGTGGGCTTTATTTCGGTGATTTTCGGACTGACGGTCGTCAAAGTCCAAACACTGGGGGCGATTCAAGGCTTCGACCATGTGGTCCGCCCGGAACTTCTGGAGAACGCGCAATGAGCTCTCCCGACGCAAACAGAACCGCCGTCCGCCTCGTGGGGGTGGCCGTGCTCATGGGCGGACTCGCCTGGGCCTCGGTGCCGCTTTACGACCTGTTCTGCCGCGTCACTGGCTACGGTGGAGCCACTGGCGTCGCCGAAACCGGATCCGACGAGATCCTCGAGCGGACGATCACGGTGAAGTTCGACGCTTCCCTGGCGCGGGACATGCCGTGGGAATTCACGCCGGTCGTGCGCGAAATGGACATCCGCATCGGCGAGACCGGACTAGCCTTCTATGAGGCCTACAATCCCACCGACGAACCCGTCGCGGGTACCGCGAGCTACAACGTCACGCCCTATGCGGCGGGCGGCTACTTCACCAAGATCGCTTGTTTCTGTTTCGAGCTTCAGGTTCTGGGTCCCGGTGAACGGGTGCAGATGCCAGTCTCCTTCTACGTCGACCCCGAAATCGTGGATGACCCCGAAGGCCGCTTTGCCCAGCACATCACACTGTCATATACCTTCCATGAAACCGAGATGCCCGAAGCCCAAGCCCGCTTGAGCGTGGACGAGGAACCCGAAGTTAACTGAGCCCCAAGCGAGGGACGCGAGCCATGGCGCACGAGAAAAACCACGACTATCATATCTTGCCTCCCTCGATCTGGCCCTTCGTCGGATCGGTCGCGGCCTTCGTCATGCTCTTCGGCGCGGTGCTCTGGATGCACGGCGTCACGCCGTTCCTGTTCTGGATCGGTTTGGTGGGCGTGCTTTACGTGATGTTCGCCTGGTGGTCCGAAACCATCGCCGAGTTCCACCAAGGCGATCAGACCCCGGTCGTGCGCCTCGGCCTGCGCTACGGCTTCGTGTTGTTCATCATGTCCGAGGTGATGTTCTTCGCGGCCTGGTTCTGGAGCTTCTTCAAACACGCGATGTATCCGATGGAGACCTATGTCGGGACGGAGTACATTGTCCCGAACATTCACTTCATCGACCCGTTCCACCTGCCACTGATCAACACGCTGGTGCTGCTTTTGTCGGGCTGCGCCGTCACCTGGGCACACCACGCGCTGGTGCACAACGAAAGCCGCAAGGACGTGGAGATGGGGCTGTTGATCGGCGGTTGCCTGGGTCTCTTCTTCACGTTTCTCCAGGCCTACGAGTACCGCGAATTGATCGTCCATGAGGATTGGAGCTTCGGCGGCGACGAGTACTACTCGAACTTCTTCATGGCCACGGGCTTCCATGGCGCCCATGTGATCATCGGGACGATCTTTCTGTTTGTGTGCTACTTCCGGGTGCGGGCCGGTGACTTTACGGCGGAAAAGCACTTGGGGTTTGAAGCGGCGGCCTGGTATTGGCATTTCGTCGACGTGGTCTGGCTCTTCCTCTTCTTCGCGATCTATATCTGGGGCTCGGGTCACTGACCGCACCGTAACGCCATCCGACAAAGGGGGCGCGGTTCGGCCGCGCCCTTGACCGTTAGGGGGAGTCCTCTTCGCAATGTTGCGATACCTGTTTCCGATGCTTGTTGGGCTCTTGGGGCTGGCAATCCTTCTGTCGCTGGGCCTTTGGCAGCTTCGGCGACTGGAATGGAAGGAAGCGATCCTAAACGACATCTCCGTCCGTATCGCCGCCGATCCAGTGGCGATTCCCGCCCGCCCCGATCCCAAGATCGACCGCAATCTGCCCGTGGCAACCACTGGAGATATCGGCGAGGAGGAGGTCCATGTCCTCGTCTCCACCCGAGAGATTGGCGCGGCGTTCCGGATCATCGCCCTCATGCGGACCGCCGATGGTCGCCGCATCCTGCTCGACCGGGGCGTGGTGCCCGAGGCCCAAAAAGACACTCCCCGCCCGCCGGTCAGCGCGACGATCACCGGCAATCTTCACTGGCCCGACGAAACCGATCTCTTCACGCCAGACCCGGATGTCGCGCAGAACATCTGGTTCGCGCGCGATGTCGAGGCGCTGTCAAACGAGTTCGCCGCCGAACCGTTCCTGCTGGTCCTTCGCGAAACCTCCGAGACCAACCCGGCGGTCATGCCCCTGCCCGTCGACACCAGCGGGATCCCGAACGATCACCTGGAATACGCCCTTACCTGGTTCGGCTTAGCGGCGGTCTGGACAGGTATGACGGTATTTTGGATCATCCGGCTCTCGCGCGGGAAAGGCTGAACGCGATGCACTATGTCTCCACCCGTGGCCAGGCCCCGGTGCTCACGTTCGAAGAAACAATGCTCACCGGGCTTGCGTCCGATGGCGGGCTCTATGTCCCCGAAACCGTGCCGACGATGACCGAGGAGGCGATCTCTGACCTAAGCCGGCTCGACTACGAACAGGTCGCCTTCGAGGTTATGAAGCCCTTTATCGGCGACACGTTCAGTGACGCGGAATTCCACGAGATCATCGGAGACGCCTATCGCGGCTTCGGCCATATCGCCCGAGCGCCGCTGAAGCAAATAGACGGACCGCTTTGGCTCTGCGAGCTGTTTCACGGGCCCACGCTGGCCTTCAAAGACTTCGCCATGCAGCTCATCGGCCAGATGTTCCAACGCGTCCTCGCGCGACGCGGCGAGCGGATCACCATCGTGGGGGCGACCTCGGGCGACACGGGTTCCGCGGCGATCGAGGCATTTCGGGGGCTCGAGAATGTCGACGTCTTCATCCTCTACCCCCATGGCCGGGTTTCCGAGGTCCAGCGGCGGCAGATGACGACACCCTCCGAGGCCAATGTCCACGCGCTCGCGGTCGAGGGAACCTTCGACGACTGCCAGCGGCACCTGAAGGACATGTTCGCCCATGCCGCGTTCCGCGACGGCGTTCGTCTCGCGGCAGTCAACTCGATCAACTGGGCCCGGGTGATGGCCCAGATCGTCTACTACTTCACTGCCGCCACGGCGCTCGGCGCCCCCCATCGGGCCACCCGCTTCTGCGTGCCCACCGGCAATTTCGGCGATATCTATGCAGGCCATATCGCCAAGCGCATGGGGCTTCAGATCGAGGGTCTTCTTGTCGCGACCAACCAAAACGATATTCTGCGCCGCGCGATGGTGACCGGCGACTACTCGGTGGGAGAGGTCAAGCCCTCGATCAGCCCGTCGATGGACATCCAGGTCAGCTCCAATTTCGAGCGGCTTCTCTTCGACGCGCTGGGTCGCGACGGTGCGGCCGTCGCGGCGCTCATGGATGACCTGAAGGCAAAGGGCGGCTTCCGGATCCCCGAGAATGCCCGTGTCGCGATCAAGGGCATGGGCTTTGAGGCCGGGAGCGCGACCGAGGAGAGCACGCGCGAACAGATTGCCCAGACGCTCAAGGGGTCGGGCGAATTGCTCTGTCCCCATACCGCCGTGGGCGTCGATGTTGCGATCACGAACATGGCCACCGGATGTCCGACCGTGGTGCTTGCCACCGCCCATCCCGCGAAGTTCCCCGATGCCGTCGAGGCGGCGACCGGCATCCGCCCGCCCCTTCCAAACCGGATGGCGGACCTTTATGACCGGTCCGAAAGCCTGACGGCCGTACCAAACGACGTCGAGACCATCGAAACCCTGATCCAGGAGCGCATCGCCCATTGACCGTTAAGACCCACACGCTGCCGAACGGCTTCCGCATCGTCACCGAGAACATGCCGGGTCTCAAATCGGCGGCCCTCGGCGTTTGGGTGACCGCTGGAGGGCGGCACGAGCGCGCCGACCAAAACGGCATCGCGCATTTCCTTGAACACATGGCGTTCAAGGGCACCGAGAC
>JBCCKB010000101.1:0-10051 GCA_039027595.1 Pseudomonadota bacterium
CGGGCAGTATAGGGATGGGCCGGTGCATTGAGCACATCCGCGGTTGGCCCCTCTTCAACGACCCGACCCGCATACATCACGGCCACTCGGTCGCATAGTTGGGCGACGACCCCGAAGTCGTGCGTGATAAAGATGATCGCAAGACCGCGCGCGCGACGCAGCTCATCAAGTAGGGATAGGATCTGCGCCTGAACCGTCACATCAAGCGCGGTCGTGGGCTCATCGGCGATGATGACATCGGGTTCGTTTGCAAGGGCCATCGCAATACCCACACGCTGTCGCATACCGCCGGAGAGTGCGTGGGGGTATTCCGACACCCGCGCCTCGGGGTTTGGGATCCGAACCGCACGCAACAGTTCGATCGCCCGCGCGCGCCCTTCGGCGGCGCCAATCGAGCGATGTGCCCGGATCGCACCAATAAGCTGATCTCCAACGCAATAAAGCGGGTGGAGCGTCGCCAATGGATCTTGGAAAATATAGGCAATCTTGCGCCCCCGCAGATCGCGCAAACGATGGTACGGCGCCCCGACAAGGTCTTTGCCCTGGAAACGCACGGCGCCACCAGTGATCAAACCAGGCGGCGACGCAACGAGACCCATGATCGATAGCGCGGTGACGGACTTGCCTGAACCGCTCTCTCCTATCAGGCCCAGACACTCTCCAGGGGCGACCGAAAGCGAGACGCCGCCCACCGCGTTGTACGTCCGCCCGCGGACCCGAAACTCGGTTCTTAACCCATCAACCTCGAGAAGAGAGGTGCAATCGCCGTCGCCGGGAGCAGCCTCCGGGCGATCGACACGGGTGGTCGCCATGGGACGGGTCAGCGCTCCGGATGAAAGTCGCGGATCCAGAGCATCGCGTATCCCATCTCCCAGAAGATTGATTGCCATGACAATCACTAGGATCATTGCGCCCGGCACGATGGACGTGTGGGGATTTACGATGAGCGCAGCTCTCGCTTCCCCCAGCATAGAGCCCAGATCAGCCTTTGGCGGTTGTGAGCCAAGGCCGAGGAATGAAAGACCAGCGGTTTCCAAAATCATCCAGCCGATGGTTGTCGACATCGCGATCACAATAACGGGCACGACGTTCGGCAAGATTTCCGAGACGATGATCCGGCCCGTGGACATGCCCGAGAGCCGGGCCGCGTCCACGAATTCGCGATGCGCGATCCCAACCGTGACCCCACGCATGTTTCGCGCGAAGAAGGGAATATTGACCGCAGCGACGGCAATTAGCGCATTGAAGAGCCCCGGTCCCAACGCTGCGACAATCGCCAGCGCTAAAAGGATGTAGGGAAATGCCATCAGCATATCGACGCCGCGCATGATCAGGTTGTCCGTCGTACCGCCATAGAATCCCGCAACGATCCCGATTGCGGAGCCAAGCGTGGCAGCGACGAGGGCTGCGGCAAAGCCCACCATGAGGGACAATCGCGTACCCCAAAGCAACCGCGACAGGAGGTCACGGCCAAGGTGATCGGTCCCCAAGGGCGCACTCGGGGAAAATGGTGGCAAGAACCGATTGGCGGTGTCGGTCGCGTCGGGATCCGCGAGCGGCAAAATCGGCGTAACCAAGGCAAGCAGCAGAACCACACCCATCACAAGGCCGCCAGCAAGCGCCAATCTGTTTTGGGACAGACGTGTCAGGAACTCCCTCACATCTTTATCCTCGGATCGAGTAGGCTTTGAGCCACGTCAACGGCGATATTGAAAAGGACGTAGCAAGACGCCACAAAGACCACGCCGCCTTGCACGAGCAGGATGTCTCGCTTCAAAATCGCGTCGACGAGCATCCGCCCGACGCCGGGCCACTGAAAGACGATCTCGATATAGACCGCCCCCGACAGCACAAACCCGGCCTGGATGCCCAAAACCGGGATGATTGACACCATCGCAGCGCGAAGCGCGTGGCGCCAGATGACCGACGCCTCGTGTACGCCCTGTGCACGCGCTGTGCGGATAAAGTCTTGGCGCAACACCTCGAGCATCGCACCCCGCGATAGCCGCGCGATGACACCCGTGGCCACCACCGCGAGCGCCGTCGCTGGCAAGGCAAGATGGCTCACAAGAGCCGCAAGATCACGATCCCCGTAGATCGGCCACATACCCGACACGGGAAAAAGCCGGAGATTTACGGCAAAGGCCAGGATCATCATCATGCCGAGGAAAAACGACGGAACTGAAATCCCCAAAAGCACAGTGAAGGTGATCGCCTTATCAGCCAGTCCAAACTGGTTCGCGGCCGAGACAACTCCCGCTGCGACACCAAGAACAGAGCATATCACAAAAGCCATGCCCGCGAGGATCAGCGTCGCATTGAAGCGTTCGAGCACTTCGTCCAGAACAGGACGATTGAGCGCGAAGCTTACTCCGAAGTCTCCGCGGAGCAGGTTCCCCAGCCAAATGAAGTACTGCTGAACGAGTGGCTTATCGAGACCAAGGTCACGATTCAGCTTCTCCACGTTCTCGGGTGTCGCATAGGACCCCAAGATCGCGGTGGCGGGATCGCCAGGTATGAGCGCCATAATCAGAAACACAATGACCGTGATTCCGAAGAGAACCGGCACCGCCGAAAGAAGCCGCCGGAAGATATAGCCGGTCATCTCAACACCCCGCTTCGACCTTCGGCTGGTCGGCTCAGGGCCAGCCACTCCCTCAAAGGATCATAGGGAATAGGTCGCCGGTTGGCTGAACAATCAACGCAAGGAGCCGTGGCAAAGGCAGCAAAGGCTGAACAGCGGCTGCTTGCACGGCCAATGTGCCGTGCAACGCCCTGAGATCCACCCGCTGTCGCCCTCCGCAGGAACCGGGCCTAGTTCTTCACAACCTCACCGAGGAGCAAGAAGAACGAGGGCTGAAGCGCGAAGTTCTCGACACGGTCGCTCGTCACGGCGTTTTGCTTCCAGTTCGCGACGAACACCCAAGGGGCGTCTTCTTGCACAACGGCTTGCATCTCTTGGTAAAGCGTTGCGCGCTCGGCCTGATCTGTGGCCTCCCGTGCCGCTTCCAGGAGCTCGTCGACTTTCTCATTTGAATAGTAGCCCGAGTTGAAGCCACCTTGATCGGGCCAAGCGGCCGTCCGAAGAGCAAGAAATGGCAGCGTATCGGGATCGTTCGTCATCCAGGCCATTTGGGCCATATCCGCCTTGCCTTCCAAACCCGGATTCACCTCGCCGAGGAACGTGTTCCACTCGTAGGTCTCGATTTTTACATCAAATCCTACCGCATTGAGGTCGGCCTGGATCGCTGTCCCCATGGCCACGGGATCCAGCATGCCTGATCCGCCCTCCGTCACGTAAAACGTCAACTCCGCGCCCTCAGCGCCCGCCTCGGCGATCAGTGCCTTGGCCTTCTCAGGATCGTAGGGATAGGGTTCAAGGCTTTCGTTGTACGCCCAGGCAAAGGCAGGCGGCGTAGGTCCGGCGGCCACTTCGGCGGTGCCTTCCAGAACATCATCGACGATCGCGGTCTTATTGATCGCATAGTTCGCCGCTTGCCGAACGCGTTTGTCCGCAAAGGGGCCTTCCTTAGCGTTCAAGATCAGGAACCAGACGTGCGGGCCCGCCTGTTCGTGAACCGTGTAGGGGTCTGCCGCAAATTCACTAAGTGAGACCGGCGGCACTTCAACCATGAGATCAATGCCACCCGCTAGCATCTCAGCGGTGCGGGTATTGGCGTCGGTAATCGGTCGAAACACCACTGCGTCAAGCGCCGGTACGCCCGCCCAATAATCAGGGTTGGCCTCGATGACCACCGCCTCGTTCGAGCGCCACTCGGCAAAGGTGAATGCACCTGTTCCCGACGGGTTGCGGCCGAATTCCGCGCCATGTTCGGCAACGGCGGCCGGAGAGACGATCAACCCGGTGGGATAGGCAAGGTTTGACAAAAAAGGCGCATAGGGCGCGTTCAGCGTGAACTTTACGGAAAGCGGATCGAGAACGTCGACACTTTCGACTGCCGAGAAGAAGAACGCCAATGGGAACGGGCCCGTGTCGTGATAGGGGTGGCTTTCATCAAGCATGCGATCGAAATTGAACTTCACCGCTTCAGCGTCGAACGCCGAGCCGTCGTGGAATGTCACGCCATCCCGCAGGGCAAACGTGTACTCGGTTCCGTCGTCCGAGATCTCCCAGGAGGTGGCGAGCGCGGGTTCGACTTCGAGCGTCCCGTCTTTGTAGCGCACAAGCCCGTCATAGACGTTCATCAGAATTCGAAAGTCATTCACTGCCGTCACCGCCGCGGGGTCCAGCGCCTTCGGTTCCGCAATCTGGCCAACGATCAGAACACCCGGCGGGGTCTGAGCCGCGAGACCGGCAGGCTGCCCGAGCAAAAGAGCCAGAGCCGCGCCTGCGGCAATCACGCCCCGACGACTGAAGGAAACGAACGACATGTGCTTTACCTCCGCAGTATTGTCTGACAGCAATTTATCATGATTAATTGCATGAGGCCAAATTCTCATGATAAATTCAAGCCCGTTCTAGGGAGGCGCTTCGATGACGATCAGCATCCTCGCGTTTGACGAAAAAACAGGCAGTTATGGCGGTGCCGCGGCCACTGGTAGTCTTTGTGTCGGCGGATGGGTTCTCCGCGGCGATCCCGAATCGGGGATGTCCGCTTCGCAAGGCTCCTTGCCTTCGACGCTGTGGGGTCAAGACGTCCTGGCACTGACGCGCGGCGGAGAAACGGCCTCGAACGCAGTGGCCCAGGTGGTTGGACGCGATGCCGGTCGCGATCATCGTCAACTGTCCTCGCTGGATCCCACGGGTGAGACAGCGAGCTTCACTGGGGCGCAGAGTATCGAAACCGCTGGGGCACGGAGCGAGGCTGGCGTGATCGTAGCCGGCAACCTTTTGTCTTCGGCGATGGTGCTCGACACATGCATCGCTCGATTCCTGGTTGCCGAGGGCAATCTGTCTGAACGCCTTCTCGCGGCGCTCGACGCGGCATCCTCGGCCGGCGGCGACAGGCGGGGATTTCTTTCGGCGGCACTTCTCGTCGTGAGCCGTAATTCCGCGCCCTTGTCCCTCAGGATTGACCGCTCCGCAGACCCACTGTCCGACCTTCGGGTTCTACACGGGCACGCTACATCCGGAGAGTACGCCGATTGGGCCGCCGCCGTGCCCACAGTGGCGGAGCCCCAGCGCGGGCCTGCGAGCACAGCTCACGGTGCATCTCCCGATTTGCGCTGCACCGTCCCTATTCGGCAATGAACCTTTTCATGACGACCGCCTCTTGATCCTCCATAAGCTGGCGCGCCATCTCCATGTGAGCCCGCATGATTGTCCGAGCACGGGAGCCGTTGCCATTTCCGAGCGCCACAAGGAGGCTCTTTTGATGGTCACGCCCCTGTTTCCAAAGCTGATGATTGGGCTTTGAGTAGAGACGCTTGAAGACCGTCAGGTCCGTTAGGATTTGTGCCATGAAGCCAATAAAGAAGCCTAAGAGGGCATTCTCGGCAAATTCTGCGAGCCGGGCATGGAAGCGAAGCGAGGCAATATGCTGGGCCCGCTCTTCGTCAGCGGTTACGGCTGGCGTTTCGTAAAGCTGCATGATGTCGGAAAGCTCGGCAAGCTGCTCCGCAGTCAGACGTCCCGCCAGCGTGGCGGCCATCTCCGGCTCGAGCACGATGCGTACCTGATAAATGTCGTCTATCGACACGTTTTGGAAGTAGAAGTAGTTCGCCAAGAGCGCATGCGCCCGGTCCTTTGATACCTCGCCGACGAAACTGCCTCCACCGGGACCGGTTTTTGTGGTCACAAGACCTTGCGCCTGCAAGAGCCGCATGGCTTCACGGATTGTTCCTTTCGCCATCCCAAAGCGCGATATGAGATCGGCCTCGCCCGGGAGGCGGTCACCAGGTTGAAGTCCTTTTTCGACCACCCATTCCTTTATCGCATCGGCCACCTTGAGGGGTCGGGAACGCCGGTGTTTATCTTGGCTTGAGGGCTCCTGCATACTTGACGTCCAAGGTCGTTTCCGACGATCACACAGCGATTGAATCAATCAATCATGATAAACTCAAGACGCGGATTAGTTCGACGGGCCGGGCGTCCCTCGTCGAGCGCGCGCGCGCCCACGCGACCAGACCCTCGTGTCGAGGACAGCCTTGGTCGTCGCAAGAGCTACGACCGCGCAGAGCAGCAGTTTAGAGGCTGGTTCCATCGTCCCTTCGATCAGCACTGCATGGATGATTGTTCCGCCGGCGATAAGAACCGCCAAGACCAAATGGATAACGCGCCAGTTTCGCGGCCGGAGCTTGCGACGCAGGACAGCCAAGAGCGCAGACGCGAAGACCGCCCACATCGCGATAACGCCCCAAGCCGAGAACGGTGTTGGTGACGCGAATAGCAGCGCATCGACAACATCGGGCGGACTAGTGATCCAAAGCCCCCCCACGTGAAAACAAACGGTTGCGACAAGAGCCGCGCCAACCCAACGGTGAACGCTGCGTCCGCGAAGGCCATTGAGCCCCGGCAGCGCGCCGGTCGCCAGAAGCGGTTGGAGCACCAACAGGGCAAAAGCTGCGATCCCGGACAGTCCGGCGGCAATATAGATCGGCTGTCGCCACGCCAGAAGCGGGCTGAACGCCGCCGCTGCAATCGGAATTGCGATGACTAGAAACAGCGCCGTCCAGACAATGACGGCCCGGGCGCGCGCCATCGCGGCCCTCCTCGCGGGTTACGCAGGTTTTAGGACGAAATGAGCCTCAAGACTGGTATCGCTCGCACTTGGCATGATTGGCCGCAGAAACACCGTTTCAAACTCACCGCTGTCATAGGCAAGATGCCCATGTGGTTGGCCAAAAGCGGGCACGATCTGCGGCATCTCGAGCCGAAACACACCGTTGGCGTCCGTGAGCGTCGCTCCATGACTGTGCCGGTCGCGCTCATGGCCTTCGGTCGTGTGCGCCCAGATCTGGATACGCTGACCTACAAGCGGAGCGCCATCTCCCGCTCGCCGGACGGTGCCCGTCATCCAAAAGCCTCCTCCGCCAATCCTGTCGACGATCGGCGCGTCGGGAATGTAGTTGTTGGATCCTCCTCGCATCGAGGGCGTCGGCGCGAGGCCCGAGGCGCGGGCCGGAGAAAGCGCGGCAGAGACCCCCAATGTCAGGGCCGCGCCGCCTGCGGCCAAGATCGATCTGCGGCCGAATGTGACAGGCTTCATCGTTTGGTCTCCTATCAGTGGGGCGTTCCAGACTTCTTGGACGCGCGCCAAATCTCATAAACGCAAAGGTAGTGTGCTTAGACCCAAAACCCAAACCAGCCATCCGATCAATCACGCCAATACGTGCGACGCTGCTGTCACGAACGCGTGATGCGGATTGCAAATGATAGACTTACCTACCAGTTGGTAAGTATCCTCAATGACCGGGAGCGCATGGGATGAACATCAACACCGACTTTAGCCAACGCACGATTGCCCGTTTTGCGGGGACGGATTGGGTGCCGTCACCGATGCCAGGCGTTGAACGCAAGATGCTCGACCGCATCGGCGAAGAAGTCGCCCGGGCCACGACGATCGTTCGCTTTGCGCCCGGAAGCGCGTTTTCGGCGCATACTCATGACGGCGGCGAAGAGTACTTGGTTCTTGAAGGCACGTTTCAGGACGAGGACGGAGATTTCCCCGAGGGGTCTTACGTCCGCAACCCGCCGACCTCATCACACACGCCCGCGGCGCAAGATGGCGCGACAATTCTGGTGAAACTTCACCAGTTCGACCCTGCGGACCGGACGCAGGTGCAGATCGATAGCACCGAGGCGATTTGGTCAGAGACAGGCGACGGCGTGCGGTCCCTTCCACTCCACGCGGATCCCCGAGAGGTTGTGTCTATGGAAGCATGGGCGCCCGGTACAGAACGAACGCTCGACGCACGGGGCGGTCTTGAAGTGTTTGTCCTCGACGGCACGATCTCGGAAGGAGGAGATACATTGACCCGGTGGGACTGGTTGAGGCTGCCAGTGGGCGCCAGTTTCACGGCAACCGCAGGAGACGATGGAGCAAGGCTCTGGATTAAGGCGGGACATTTGCGCCATGTTCAGGACGTGGCAAAGTGACTCTCCAAGCCGAGATTGCGATTGTGGGGGCCGGACTTTCAGGCCTTGCGCTGGCTGTCGCATTGCGAGCCGAGGGTCGGAGCGTCGCGGTTCTCGAAGCGCGGGACCGGCCCGGAGGACGGGTTCTGTCTCAGGACGGCTATGATCTCGGCCCTGCTTGGATCTGGCCCCATAACCGGCGACTGCTGGAACTGATCGCCCGGCTTGGGCTCGAGACCTTTCCACAATACAGCACTGGACGGCTTGTCTTTGAGAACGCAGCCGGCAGCATTGCACGAGACCATGCTTTCGCAACCATGGGGGGCGCCTTGCGCGTAACTGGTGGGATGGCGATGCTGACCGACCGTTTGGCCCAGGAGTTGGGCACAGCTCTCCACCTAAGACATCCCGTCTCAACGCTGAGCCAGGACGCGGGCTGTGTCAGTGTCATCGGCCCAGGGTTTGAACTTCGCGCCGACCGCGCCGTTCTTGCGATGCCCCCTAGGCTTGCCACGGGTTTGGGCCTCGCGCTTCCCGATGTTCCCACCTGGATGGCGGCTCAGGCGAAGCTCGTTGCCGTTTACCGGACGCCTTTCTGGCGCAGGTTCGGGCTCAACGGCGATGCGATCTCGCACAGGGGTCCTCTCGCCGAGGTCCATGATGCTACGCCTGGAGATGGGTCCTGCGGCGCGCTCTTTGGGTTTGCCATGCCCGGCGCGGCCAAGACGGCCGACTTTCAGGACAGGGCGATCGATCAACTGGCAAGACTCTTCGTTGGGGAAGCGCAAGAGCCTATTGCGGTCAACATCAAGGACTGGAGCGATGATCCCAATACCGCAACCGCCGCCGATCTCTCTCCGCTAACGGGACACCCTGCCTTTCGCCCACTCGAGCCCCAGGGCCGCGTGATAATCTCTGGAACGGAGACCGCGCCTGGAGAGGGCGGGTTTCTTGAAGGGGCTCTCGAGGCGGCCGAGATGACATTTCTCCAACTTGAGAGGCTGTGCGCATGAGCACTGAGTTGCGACTGATCATGGCCGCGGAAACTCGTATTCGTGTCGGCGGGTACAATGGATTTTCATTTCGCGACATTGCACGCGATACCGGTTTGACGAACGCGGGCGTCCATCATCATTTTCCGACAAAAGCATCGCTTGTGGCCCGCGTCGCCGAGGCTTACACGGTGCGCTTTCTCGACGCGCTTGAGGCCGTCCCGCCGTTAGAACGCCCTGCCCGTTTGGCGAAACTCTTCTCCGAAAGTCTGCGCGCCGATGGACGAATGTGCCTCTGTGGGATCCTCGCAGCGGAGAGCGGCGGATTGCCGGAAACTGTTGTCCGCGCAGCACGGAATTTCTTTGATGCCGTGGTCGGCCGATTGGCGGAAGCCTCTGACGGTGGCGTCGCCGACCGGGGACGGGCACTCGCGTTTTCTTGCCCAGCTCGAAGGCGCGGCTCTTTTGGCTAGGGCATATGACGACGTCAGCGTCTTTGACCAGGCAACACGGAACTTGCGGGATCTTCCTGCGCAGTAATCAAACGTCTCACGTGGATTGCTCGGAAAGAAAGCGTACGAATTGAACCGTCAGGTTTTCCCGCCGAGATTGGTCGGGCCATACCGCATACACACCCAGGGGACGGAGATCCCAATGCGGTAAGAGCTCGACAAGTGTCCCGGTGCTCAAGCCACGATCAGCGAGATGTCGTGGCAGCACGGTAATGCCCAGGTTTTGCTGGGTGTAGTGGAAGAGCGCGCCGATATCATCGACCTGAAGTCGCGAGTTTCCCGTGACCTTCACCGGCTTTTTCCGCTTCGACAGAAACTCCATCGTGTCAGATCTTTGGGCGTACCGGATCCAATCCCACTCTTCGAGGTCGGACGGGTGGTTTGGCGCTGGTCGCGACGCCGCATATCTCACACCCGCAACCAAAGCTCGATCAATCTCTCCGAGCTTCCGCGACATCATTGAGCTGTCTTGAAGCCAGCCCACGCGAATATTCATGTCAAAGCCGTCC
>JBCCKB010000102.1:0-9972 GCA_039027595.1 Pseudomonadota bacterium
CGGCGAAGAGCTGATCACCTGGTTCGGGCTTGAACAGCCGGCCACCTCGCCGGATCCCAACCACAAGCGCGCGGAGCGTGGAGAAAAGATCGGTCAGCTGACGAAGCGGCGTATCGAGAACCGGACAATCCTCGTCAAGCTGAAGCCCCAACAGCTGGGCCTGACCGTCGAGGAAGCTTTGCGTGTCGAATGCCACGGGCGCGGCAAGGCGCCTGAGCGCGGCCTCGGCCACTTCCCGTTCGGGCGAGATCACCACGTCGATCGGAAGATGGTCGCGCCGGTAGAGGTCGGAATAGGCCGGGTTGAGATAGTTCTGGGAACGGATCCGCGCGATCTTGCGGGTCACGCCGAACACCGAATGGCTCACCTGACACGTGATCATGTTGACCTCGTCAGAAAATGTGGCCGCGATCAGCATGTCGGCATCGCGCGCGCCCGCACGGTCCAGCACATCCGGGTGGCTTGCAAACCCCGCGACACCTTGAACATCAAGCGTGTCGGTGGCCCGTCGGACCAGATCAGGGTCACTATCGACCACCGTCACGTCATTCTTTTCGCCAGAGAGATGGCGTGCGATTTGCCAACCCACCTGGCCGGCGCCGCATATAATGACCTTCATGGGCCTTCCTGAATGGCTCCGGGCTCACGCTTGGCAGAGACCGCCCTTGGCGTCAATTAGCCCCCTAAAGCGCTAGCTTGCCTGTTCCTCGTGGTCCTCCTCCACATGGGCGACGCGGGCGCCGGATTTGTTCGACGTCACCACGTTTAGGCTCTTGAGCTTGCGATGCAGGGCCGAGCGTTCCATCCCGACAAAGCTCGCCGTCCGGCTGATATTGCCGCCAAAGCGGTTGATCTGAGTAAGCAGGTACTCGCGTTCGAAAAGTTCGCGGGCCTCTCGAAGCGGCAAGGTGGCAAGGACCCCCGAGAGGACAAGCCTGCCCTCCGCGCGCGCTTCGGGCTCGGGATTCGGGAGCTCATCGGCAGCAATCTCACCTTTATCCGGCCCCAGGATCAGCACCCGCTCGATGACGTTGCGCAGCTGGCGGACATTTCCCGGCCAGGGCATGGTCTGCAGCATTGCCTTGGCCTCGTCGGAAAGCGGCCTGAGCGGCAGTCCCTGTTCTTTGTTCAAAAGCGTTACGAAATGGCTCGCAAGTTCAGGGATATCTTCGCGACGTTCTTCCAGCGAGGGCACGGAAATCGGAACAACGTTCAGGCGATGGTACAGCTCCTGCCGGAAGGTTCCGCTTTCAACTTCCGACTTTAAGTCTTTGTTAGTGCTGGAAAAGACACGGATATCAACCCGCACTTTATCAACGCCGCCGACGCGGGTGAACTGCTGCTCGGTAAGCACGCGCAAGAGCTTGGATTGGGTGCCAAGCGGCATGTCAGCCACTTCGTCGAAATACAGAAAACCTCCATGGGCCTGCTCCAGGAGCCCCGATTCCACGCCCCTTTCCGGGGTTTCACGGCCAAACAAGACCTCTTCCATCCGTTCGGGCGCGATCGAGGCCGACGAGACAGTGACAAATGGCGCGCGAGACCTTGGCGACTGCGCGTGGACGTAGCGCGCAGCGATCTCCTTGCCCGAACCGGCTGGGCCTGTGAACATCACCCTGCCATTCGAAGCCGTGACCTTATCGAGTTGGGATTTCAACGCTTTAAAGGACGCCGAGGAGCCCACCATCTCTGCGGCGGAGACATCCTTTCGCTTCAGCGCCGAGTTTTCACGACGCAACCGTGACGCCTCGAGCCCCCGCGAGATCACCACCAAAAGCTGGTCGATATTGAAGGGTTTTTCGATGAAATCGTAGGCGCCTTGTTTGATCGCAGCCACCGCGATCTCGATGTTCCCATGGCCCGAGATGATGACGATCGGGATCCCGGGGTTGTCGCGTTTTACCGCCGTCAGGATATCAATCCCGTCCATCTGGCTGTCCTTAAGCCAGATGTCGAGGATCAAAAGCTCCGGCGGCTCGCGGTTGATCTCAGCCATGCAGGCGTCGGACGTCCCCGCTAGCCGCGCGGTGTGTCCTTCATCACGCAGGATGTCCCCGATCAGCTCGCGGATGTCGCGCTCGTCATCGACAATCAAGATGTCTCCCATAATGCTCCTCATGGCCTCGCTAATTGTTTTTCTGTCCGTTCTTGTGTCCCGGAACCAGCCCGGGCAGGCGGATCACCGCAAGTGCGCCCACCTGTCCACTCGCATCCAGGGGTTCCGCATCCTCAAGGACCAGCGTGCCGCCGTGCTCCTCGACAATCTTCTTAACGATCGGGAGGCCGAGCCCGGTGCCCTTGGCCCTCGTGGTGACATAGGGCTCGAATAGCCGTGTCCGATCGTCCGGGAGCCCGACACCGTTGTCGGCAATCCGCAAAAGAACCCCGCCGTCCTCTTCCTCGAGCGTCACGCGCACTTGTGCATCATGCGTCTCAGGAGCGCCGTTTTCGCGCAAGGATTCAATTGCTTCACATGCGTTCTTGATCATATTCGTGAGCGCTTGGCTGATCATTGTGGCGTCGACGTCTGCCTCTAGCGAAGCACCCGGGATTTGCGCTGTCACCGAAATGTCGTCGAAAGCGGTGTCTTGGAGCACAACGGCGTCGCGCACCAGAGGCACAAGATCGTTCCGCCGCCGCTCGGGCTCTGGCATCCGGGCGAACTTCGAGAACTCATCAACGATGCGTCTTAGATCACCAGTCTGCCGGACGATGACATCGGTCATTTGCTCAACAAGTCCCGCCTCATCGCCATCTGTATGGGCAAATTTGCGTCGGATCCGCTCTGCCGAAAGCTGGATCGGGGTCAGTGGGTTTTTGATTTCATGGGCAATCCGGCGCGCGACGTCGCCCCAAGCCGCCATGCGCTGAGCACTTACAAGATCAGTGACATCATCAAAGGCAACCACATACCCTTCCAGTCCGCCATCCTCACCGCGCCGCGTGGCCATTCGAACAAGTAAGTTCTCCACCTTTCCGCCCCGCGTCACGCGGATTTCTTCCTGCGCCACTTCCCCGCGTATCGCGGTCAAGCGTTCGAACAGACCCGCGAATTCCGGCACCGCGACTGAAATGCCGGTACCCGGCGCCTCGATCGCGTCATCTCGCAAAATCCGCGCGGCGGAGGGGTTGGCAAAAGTCACGAGGCCATCTTCGTCGAGCCCAATGACGCCGGATGTCACCGACGACAGCACCGAGTCGAAAAGCCTTCTTCTGCGCTCGACACGGGCATTGGTATCGAGAAGCGTCTCGCGCTGGGCCTTAAGCTGCCGGGTCATTTGGTTGAAGATCCGCCCCAACATGGCAATCTCGTCATCGCCCGCCTCTTCGCGCACCTGGACATCAAGATCACCCGCACCAACACGTTGGGCCGCGCCGGCAAGACGTCCCACCGGCCGCGACAAGCGCTCCGCGAACCAAAGTCCCAACCAGATTGCCGCAAGGACGAGGATCACCGCAAAACCGATGTAGAGGAGACCAAACTCAAAGACGAGCCGACCCCGTTCGGACTCCAGCTCTTGGTACAACCGCGCGGTTTCCTCTGCGTCGTCCAGCAGGCCAAGAATCCGCCCGTCCACATCGCGACTGACGTATAGGTAGCGATCGGTGTAGGTCTCCAGCGCGATCAGCGCGCGGTACTCGCTGTGGGCCAGGTCCTCGACCAGGACGATCCCACCGCCGAATGCCTCGTCAATACGGGCTTGTCCGGGATCCTCGTAGTCAAAAAGATATGAACGCTCACCGCGCGCCCGAATTTCTCCAGCGCCGTCCACCACATATGCCTCGCGCAGACCGCGCTGGATCAGCGATTGACCTTGTGTGAGAAGCTGTCGCAACTCACTGTCATCAATAAAGAAATCAGATTCGCGCGCAGATTCTAGAAACCGTGCAAGCGAACGTGTGTCAATCTCGAGATCGCGCCGCTGGTCTTCTCTGTAGGCCTCGGCCGCCGCCAGTGAGGCGCCCACGACGCTCCTCACCCGGTCGGAAAACCAGCTCTCCAGTCCGACATTGACGGTGAGCCCCGCAAAGACGGCCACCGTCACCGTCGGAATAAGGGCGATCAGCGCGAAAACCCCGGTCAACCTCAAGTGCAACCTTGACCCTGCGGAGCGCGCGCGCCGCGCGGCAATCATACGCGCGATTGTCCCGAGGATAAGCGTGGCGACAACGAGCACATAGACAAGGTCGGCCAGCAAAACGAGGCGCAGGCCCGTTGATGCCGCCCCCTCTCCCAATGGCCCGAGAACAAGGAAGGTAAACAGTGCGAGGCAGGGCCCGAGAACCACGAGCCCGAACGTCGCAGCGCCTTGGATCCGACGCGAAACCTGCAATCGGAACAGCCAGTCCGGTGTTATCCTGCGTGCGGCGCCTGCCACGGCCGCTCCTCAACCTGATGTGCCGCCCATCGGCGACAACCGCCATATACGGTCGCCGTTTCCAACCTCCGGGCTGATCGGCAACTCTATGTTGCCGGTTTACATCAATTTGCGGCGGCGCGTAACCCTAATATCGAGATCGGTGATCTTCTTGCGCAATGTATTGCGATTGATGCCTAGAAGATCGGCACATTTCGCCTGATTTCCGCCGGTTGCATCCAGCGCAATCTCTATGAGGGGCATCTCCATCTCGCGCAGAATGCGTTGATATAGGCCAGGGGGCGGTAGCACGCCGCCGTGCAGGTCAAAGTAGCGCCTGAGGTGCTTTCCCACGGCCACCGAGAGCTGCTCACCTTCGCCGCCGCCCGACAAGGGCTCCATCGCCGGTTGGTTGCCCAGGACAAGCTCGACTTCGGCGCGGGTGATGTCGTCCTCGCCGCCGGTAATAATGAGTCGCCGGATGGTATTCTCGAGCTGTCGGACATTTCCCGGCCAGCTATAGGCGCGAATGAGATCAATGGCGCCAGAATCAAAACGCCGAACCGGAAGCCCATCCCGTTCGGCACGGCTCACGAAATGCTCGGCCAAAAGCGGTATGTCGTCGACCCGCTCCCGCAACGACGGAACCGCGAGCGTGACCCCGCCCAAGCGGTAGAACAGGTCCTTGCGGAAGCCGCCCGCCTCCATCTTGCGGGTGAGATCAGCCTGTGTCGTGGCGATGATCCTGGGGGCGTTCCCGGTGAAACTGTCGAGCATCCGCACGATCCGCGCCTGAGCCTCGTCGCCCAGATCACCGATCTCGTCGAAGAGGATCGTACCTCCCTTGGCACGGCTGATGATCGTGGCGGGCCCCTCCATCGCAGCGAGGTCACCGGCGCCGGCAACCACGAACGGCAAGGTGCGCCGATCGGAAAGGTCGTGGATCGCCCGGGCGATCAACGACTTCCCCGTCCCAGACTCGCCATTGATCATCACCGGCATGTCCGTGTTCATAACCCGCGCCACCAGGCGGTAGAGCGCTTGCATGGCGGGCGTGCGCCCCACGAGCGGCAGATCCCCTTCCTGGCCGGGCGGATCCTCGACGTGCTCTCGGGGGCTTGGCACCCGGCGCTTCACCTCGAGCGCGCGTGCCGCTCGTTTCATCAGATCGGGCAGGTCAAACGGTTTTGGCAGGTAGTCAAACGCATCCGCCTCCGCGGCCTGTATCGCCGTCATGATCGTGTTCTGCGCGGAAATCACGATCACGGGCATGCCTGGCCGGGTTTCGGCAATCTTCGGAAGCTGCTCGAGCCCATTTCCGTCGGGCATGATCACGTCCGAGATCACCAGATCCCCTTTTCCCTCCTCGACCCAACGCATAAGGGTCACGATCTGCGAGGTGGCATGCACCTTGCAGCCCGCGCGGGTCAGCGCCTGGGTGAGAACCGTCCGGATCGTTCTGTCGTCGTCGGCAACTAGGACTGTGCCGTCCATGGTTTACTCTCCACTCTCTTTGGGGGCGACCGGAAGCGAAATCCGGAACACCGTGCGGCCAGGGACGCTGTCGAGCGATATCCAGCCATCGTGGTCGGAAATGATCTTTGAGACGAGCGCGAGCCCAAGCCCGGTTCCATTGTCGCGCCCCGAGACAAAAGGCTCGAAGATTTCCTCGGCGATCTCTGGCGCAATGCCGGGCCCATCATCCTCGATCTCGATCTGTAGCGGGAGCGTCGCGGTTCCATCCTTGCGGCGAAGACGGAGCGACATGTCGTAAAACGTATGAATGCGGATCGTTCCCCCGCCTTCGCCGGCCGCCTCGGCCGCATTCTTCATCAGGTTTTGAAATACCTGAAGGAGCTGGTCGCCGTCGGCATAGGTGGACGGCAGAGACGGGTCGTACGCCTCGATAAACGTCATATCCGCCGCGAACCCGACCTGCGCCACCTTGCGCGCGCGATCGAGGAGGTCGTGTATGTTCCACGCACGCCTTTCGGGCGGGCGAAGGTTGCCGAACTGTTCGACCTGCTCAAGAAGCGCCAAGATCCGGCGCGCCTCATTGACGATGAGGTCGGTCATTTCCTGGTCTTCGCCGCTCAGGTTCATCGACAAAAGCTGCGCGGCTCCAGTGATCCCCGCCAGCGGGTTCTTGATTTCATGCGCAAGCATCTCGGACATGCCAATCGCCGACTTCGCGGCCGCCTTCACATTCAGTTGGCGGCCCAGCCGTTGCGCAAGCTGGCGCGGCTCCATCATGATCAGAACAAATCCCGGCATGGCCAGCATGGGCGCCACCTGGACGTTGCACTGTTCCGGCTTGCGATCGCCTGAACCCACGTCGACGTTGTGAATTGACAGCGAGGCCTGGTCGGATCGGACGCGGCGAAACGCATCGTCTATGGGCGCGTCGATCATCAGCTTATCGAAGACCGGCGCGCCCTTGAGCGAGCGCGCGGAGGCGTTCAGGAACTGTTCCGCGGCCGGGTTCACCTCGGCGATGACATCACCGGGGTCGAGCAAAAACGCCGGCACCGGCAGAGAGTTCCACAGAACATCGCCGAAGGCCACCGGGCTCATGCTGCCACCCCGCTGCACGCGAGCGCGTCCGGTAGGATCCGACGCACCTCTGCCGGTGGGGCGGTCAGAACCCTGCGGCGCAAGGTCCCCGAGGTCCCGGCCGTGTCCATGTACCAGCCCAGATGCTTGCGGATGACCCGTTGGCCCAGATCAGTCCCGTAAAAGACAAGCGTTTCCTCGTAGTGGCGTCCGGCTATCTCCGCTAGGGCGCGTCCGTCCGGCACCTTCGGCCCGGCGCGCCCCTCGAGGGCGGCCGCGATCCGCGCCACCAGCCAGGGCTTTCCCTGGGCGCCTCGTCCCACCATCACGCCATCGCCCCCCGACGCCGCCAATGCCGCCGTGGCGCTTTCTGCGTTGGTGATATCCCCATTTGCGATGACGGGGATCTTGACGGCGTCCTTGACCGCGCGGATCGCCCGCCAGTCTGCGCATCCCTTGTAAAATTGGCAGCGCGTGCGTCCGTGGATGGTAATCATCGCGATACCTGCGTCCTCGGCGCGCCGGGCAAGCTTGGGGGCCGTGTTTTGGTCATCCCAGCCAAGCCGGGTCTTAAGCGTGACGGGCACCCGGACCGCGCCGACCACCGCCTCAATCAGCCGCAATGCATGGTCCAGGTCGCGCAGCAAAGCCGATCCCGAGAGCCCACCAGTTACCTTCTTCGCCGGGCAGCCCATGTTGATGTCGACGGCCCGGGCCCCATTGGCCTCCACCATGCGCGCCGCTTCACCCATCCAGTGTGGATCCCGCCCCGCCAGCTGGACGGCCGTTCGAGCCTCGCCAAGCCCCAACTCCGCGCGCTCCCTCACCCCTGGTTTGGCCTGAACCATTTCCCGACTCGCCACCATCTCGGACACCAAGAGCCCCGCACCGAAACCGGCGACAATGCGTCGAAACGGCAAATCGGTTATCCCGGCCATCGGCGCGAGAAAAACTGGCGGCTGATACCGCAACTCTGCCCCTTCGCTCGTCAGGTGCTCAATCCTTGTGCAGCATCTATCGGAGGTAAGCGCCACTTCAATAGATGCCGATTTTGTGGGTTACCGCTGGAAACGGCCTCCCAGAAACTGCTTAATAATTGTGCGATGCTGCCTGTAAAATGTCACCGATTGTCACGGGCGAGGACATTGCCTAGAGAGGAGAACCCAACCCAAGGAGCTTCGCTTGGCCGAAACCGACCTGCCCTTGACCGCCGCTGTGATCGTCGCTGCCGGCCGGGGCACCCGGGCAGGTGGTGAAATTCCCAAGCAGTGGCAGAGGATTGCCGGGCAGCGCGTGATCGATTGGACGCTCGATGCATTTCGCGCCGTTCCCGAGATCCGCCGGATCGTGGCGGTGCTTCACCCCGATGACCAGGACCGCATCCGCGACGCCGACGTCATCTGTGTTCAGGGTGGTCACACAAGGGCCGCATCTGTTCGAGCGGGACTTGAGGCGCTCGCGGATCAGGATGTGAGCCGGGTTCTGATCCATGACGCCGCGCGCGCCTGTGTAACACCGTGGATGATCGCACATCTCTCTAGGATTTTGAACGAAGCGCCGGCTGCGGCTCCTGGGCTCTTGCTCACCGACGCGCTCTGGCGCGGCGGTCCCAATGTGATGTCCGCCGAACCTCGCGCCGGGCTTTTTCGGGCACAAACGCCGCAAGCCTTTGACTTTGAGACAATCCTCGCGGCGCACCGGCAGGTCTCAGACGAAAACGCGGCCGATGATGTTGAGATTGCGCGCCGCGCAGGGCACAACGTTCGTATTGAGCCCGGAGAACCGGATAACATTAAGATCACCACCGCGGCCGATTTCGCTCGCGCGGAACGCATTCTGAGGGGGCGCATGACACCCGACATCCGCATTGGAAACGGATTTGACGTCCACAGGTTCGGGCCGGGCGACCACGTGATGCTGTGCGGTGTGAAGATTGACCACGACCAGGGACTTGAGGGGCACTCGGACGCCGATGTTGGTCTTCACACGGTGACGGATGCAATTTACGGCGCGCTCGCGGAGGGCGATATCGGGCGACATTTCCCACCTTCGGACCCGAGGTGGAAGGGCGCCGACAGTCGGGTGTTTCTCGATCACGCGGTGGGCCTTTTTGAAGCGCGGGGCTACCGGGTTGGAAACACGGATCTCACGTTTCTGTGCGAAAGGCCCAAGATCGGCCCGGTTGCCGCCGAAATGACCCAAGTCCTGGCGACGCTTCTCAAGGTGGCGCCCGACCAAGTGTCCGTGAAGGCCACCACCACAGAGCGCCTGGGGTTCACGGGCCGCGGCGAAGGCATTGCCGCGATGGCGACGATTACGCTGATCCGACCATGATCCGAGCCGTGGTCACATTTGGTTATGCGGGGCTCCTAACTCCGGGCCCCGGAACCTGGGGCTCGCTCGCCGCGCTGCCGGCCGCCTGGGCTGCCCATGCGATTGGCGGACCGGTCCTGCTCGTGTCGGCCACGGTTCTGTTGTTCCTCGTCGGGCTTTGGGCCACGGAGCGCTACCTCTCCGAGACACCGGACAAGGACCCATCGGAGGTCGTTATCGATGAGGTGGTGGGACAGTGGATCGCGCTTTGGCCAGTGTCGCTTGGTGCGTCTCAAGCAGATGTGGGCCCCGCCAGTCTCTGGCCCGGCGTCCTCGCAGCGTTCCTTGCGTTTCGCGCTTTCGATATCTGGAAACCCGGGCCGGTCGCGCTGGCCGAAAATGCGTCCGGCGCTTGGGGCGTGATGCTGGATGATGTGGTTGCCGGCTGGCTTGCGGCCATGTGCGTTGCAGTCGCAGCGTTTGTCTTTCACGGGATACTTGGCGCGTGAACGTATCGGCACTGCTTGAGCGCGCACGGTCCAAGGGCGTTCGGATCGTCACCGCAGAGAGCTGCACAGGGGGATTGGTGGCGGCTGCCCTCACGGATGTTGCCGGATCATCGGATGTGTTCGAGCGGGGTTTTGTCACGTATTCCAATGCTGCGAAGGATGAGATGCTCGGCGTTCTCTCCGGGACGCTCGCCGAATTTGGAGCAGTCTCGGAAGAGGTGGCCCGGGAAATGGCCGAG
>JBCCKB010000103.1:0-9915 GCA_039027595.1 Pseudomonadota bacterium
CTGGCGGTTACAGGACAGTCCTTGGGTGGGTCTCTGTGTGGCAGAGGTCGACGGAGAGCCTGGATAACCGTGCTCTCCGTCCTCGCGGCCAAGACGCGCGACCTAACGGGCTAGGCCGCGCGGTATGCGTGCGCGCGTTCCAGGGTTACTGGCCGACCGGAGCCTCGGCGGCTGGCGCCATAGCCTCGTTCATCACGTGAAAGACCGCCGTATTGTCGATGTAGTCTCCATCCCACTCATACTGGTCGCCCCAAAGCTCGGCGGCACGAAGATCGGTCTTCGTAAACTCTGCAAACAGATCGGCGCCCTGCCCCATCGCCCAAAGCGGAACCAGCTCGTTGGTATGGTTGCGAGAGGAGAACATGTAACCAGGCATGTTGCCTTCACCGCGATCTTGTACGGCGAGGTATTCGTTGAAGACATCCTCGGTGGGGTCAAAACGAGCCGCCAGGATCGCCTCATCGCTACGGTCCGCCGCAACCGGGCCGCCGACGCCATTCGTCCAGGTGCCCTCACCCCAGATGCCGCCGCATTCATGGTCGGAGGTAACAATTAGGAGCGTTTCGTCCCAGCTCGAATTTTCTTCCACCCATTCGATCACCGCGTCCACGGCAAGATTGAAGTCGATCTGTTCCTCGATGTACCGCGGCATGTCGTTGGCGTGACCCATCCAATCGACCGCGCCGCCCTCGATCATCACGAAAAAGCCGTCCTCATCCTGGTTCAGAACATTGAGCGCGCCGAGGCTCATGGTGGCCAAGTCTGGCACAATCGGATTGTAGGCCATTCCCGACGGTGTATCGGCGTCGGCCAGTCCCTCGCGACTGGCTTGTAACGTCGAGCCGGACTGCGCAACGCCGACCACGCGTTCGGGGAGGTTCTCGCCAGCCGCCAGGGATTCGAAATCGGCTTTCGCATCGATAAAGCTAAAGCCGTTCAGGCCGCTTTCGCTCGTGAGCGCCGCCAAGGTCTCCGAGCCGCCGACGAAGCGATACGCATCCTCATCTTCCGGTTCGATCCGATTGCCGCTGTTGTCAAACAGCGGATGGCCAGGCCCCATGATGACATCGAGATCGCTGGACAGCATTTCGTTTGCAATATCAACGTAGTTGTTGCGGGAAATGTTGTGCGCGATGACCGCAGCGGGCGTGGCGTGCGACAGCATGACCGAGGCGACGGCACCGGCCGCTTTGCCCTGCTCCATGGCAATCTGCGCGATTGTTGTGAAGTCCTCCTCACCGGTCCAGTCCTGGTTGACGCGCCCGTTTGATGTTTTGCGCCCTGTCATCAGAGCCGTGCCAGCGGCCGCGCTGTCCGTGTACGACGTGTAGCGTTCGCCAACCGGAGGGAAGTCGTTGCGCATCGTGTTTTCGAAACGGTTCCACCGTGTCATCGGATCGTAGCCTTGCGCGACGGCGCCGGCGGCGAGACGGACATCCTCGGCGCTTGGCAGGACGCGCCCGATCCCATCAACCAAGTTTAGCGAATGATGGTCGAGACCGTAGACCACCGGTTCAGTCCCATCGGGGCGGGTCACCTGGTAGGATTGCTCATTCGCAAGGCCTTGGTAGTAATCCGCAGCAAGCCAACCGTTGAACCCAATCCCGTCTGAGATCATCAGGATCACGTTCTTCGCAGTTCTTTCTTGTCCGACCGCGGGCAGCGCGATCGCAGTCGTAATCGCTGTCGCGAGGAGAAAGCGAGAAGCAGTCATCGTCATTACCTCGTTTGTGTGGAAAGTAGAGCAAGTGACTCGTACATAACTGTAACACGACAGCCACAGGTTGATGACGTTTTTGTATCGAAGCGTGTAACGGGTAACGCCCTAAACCCCGAAACCGCGACTAGGTTGGAACGCGGGGCGAGTGGCGTCCGGAAGTCTTGCCTTTCGCTTGGTAAGACGCGAGCATCCGCCTGTCGCGCCCACGCATGTCGCAGCGCGGCCAATCCGAGCATCCTGCCGCCCTATGCAAACCGTCGAGGCGTGACGGCTAGGTTGGCATCGAGGATGATCCGACAACCGGGTAGCGGGGATAAGCAGCCTGGGTTCTCTGTCTCACCGGCGAGCCCGAACGAACACTGCGCCGCGGAACGAGACGGAGCTTGTCCATGTGCTTCAACATAAGGCGACACATGAGACGCGGGAGCAAAAGCCAGCATCGGGCCTGCAAGCCTTTGCGGAGACGTTTGGGAATACGCCCAAACCCTGTGATCCTATGCGGTCACACTTGATGCGGGCCCCCATGCGCACCTTGCCATGCACCGATTGCGCGCGAGATCTGGAGGATTGGGCCGTTTCATGCCCGCCCTGTTGGCCACGGGGTCTGGTCAACATGCGCCAACTCCGCCCGGACCAGTGCCTCGAGCAACCTGGCTTTTTCAGCGCTGGCGCACGGATCATCCCACAAGTTCTTGAGTTCGCCCGGGTCGGTCTCCAAGTCATAGAGCTCCCCCCAATCCACGCCTTCGAACAGGCTCAGGCGATAGCGCCGATCTCGAAATGAGTGGACATGCGGTGCAATATTCAACGCATCCATGGGCCTTTGGTGCGCATATTGAATGAAGGCGCCTTTTCGGGATTCTGGTCCAAAAAGATCCAGACCCTGCATCCCCCACGCGGTCTCTACGGACGAACGATCAAGGATCGTGGTCCCGATGTCATGTGTTTGGCCGATTGTGTCGGAGCGGGGGCCGTGCTCCCTCTCCGGATCCGCCCAGATGAATGGAACACGCGTTATCTGTTCGTATTGCTCCGCCCCTTTGAACAGAAGCTTGTGATCGCCCAGGTGATCACCGTGATCGGTTGTGAAAACTTCAATAGTGTCTTTCGATCGTTCCGAAAGCTCGAGCGCCCTGCGCACGCGTCCAACCGCATCATCGATCATCGTGATCATTCCGCATGTGAGTGCCTGTGCCTCTTGCGCCTCGCGCGCCGAACAGCCGACCGCGTTCATGCCGTTCAAGACGGCGTGTCCCGCTTCGCGCGCATCGATCACGCCTTGCACATGTGGTGGCGGTCTCCAGTCATTTTGGGAAAAAGCCAAAGGGTCCGGAAAGTCGCTTGGGTCGTACATGTCCCAATACTTGCCAGGCGGATTGAAGGGATGGTGTGGGTCGGGCCAGCTCACCATCAGAAAGAAGGGTTGATCAGTGTCCGCCTGGGCCTCGAGCCATTTTTCGGCCCGCTCTGCGATATAGCTGGTCGAATAAAGTTCGGCTGGAATCGCCGTCCGCACCGCTTGCGGGCAGACGTAGTCATGTGGAAGCTGATTGCCCTTTCCAATTAGATTTGCGGCATCCGGACAGCGCTCCAAAAGCCAGGCCGTATAATCACCTCCAATGTGATCACCATGACCCGTCACCAATTCGACATGGTCAAATCCGTAAAACGGTGTGGGGACGCGTGGCACTGGCCCAGACCAGAAATCGGCCTCTTCGACCTTGTAGATCTGATCGTGCAGGTCATGGCGAACAGCCTCGGAAAGCTCGCCACTGGCCTTGTGGAAGTTCGACCTCGCAACGGGTTGCTTTTGCGTTGGAGGCGCGCCGGTGAATGTCTGGAGATGGCTCTTGCCGATCAGAGCGGTCTTGTACCCCGCGTCCCGCAAAAGCTCTACAAAGGTCACGTTCCGCTTCGCAAGCGGGATCCCGTTCATCCGAACGCCGTGGTTTGCCGGCATGCGGCAGGTCATCAAGCTTGCGCGATTTGGCATGCAGACCGGGCTCGCCACGTAGAACCTGTCGAAGGCGGTGCCGCGACGAGCCAGCGCATCGATGTTTGGGGTCCGCAAGACCGGGTGGCCGTAGCAGCCCAGGAAGTCGGCCCGATGTTGGTCTGTCACAAAGAGAATGAAGCTCGGGCGGCGGCTCATGCTGTGCTGCCCGCGTCTTGACGGCTCCCGAGCAAGCGCCAAGCCACTAGGGACACGCCCACGGCAAGCCCGCCAAGTTCCCAGAGCAGGTTTGGCGACAGCATGGCGATGGCAAGTCCAAACCTCGCCAGACGCTCGACGGGCGGCAGACGCACCTGATCATGCCCGATCAGAGCGCTGGCTGAGAAGTAGAGCGCCGCGGCCAAGAAAAAGACTGCTGTCACAATCGAAAAGAAGCCACCTTGCCCTGTGCCAAGCAAGATCGTGTCGTCAAATGCAAAGGCGAAGGGAACAAGGAAGATCATTGCCCCGATCCGCGTCGCCTCGACGGCCGTCCCGATTGGTCGACCTCCCGAGACCGAGGCCGCCGCGTAGGCTGTGATCGCCACCGGCGGCGTGATGCCCGCCGCGACGCCAAAGAAGAAGACAAACATATGCGCGGTGAGAAGCTCCGCGCCCAAACCTTGCAGCGTCGGCCCCATCACCGAGATAATCGCGATATACGCGGGCAACGTCGGCATCCCCATGCCCAGAACGATACAACCGAGCGCCGTGATCAGCAGCGCGATCAAGAGTGAGTTGGCGGACGCCGAGGACAAAAGCACCGCGAATTTGGTGGGAATGCCGGTCGCCGAAAGCGTAGAAACCACGATTCCGACAATTGCAATGGCCACCGCGAGCTGACCGATTGTCTTGCCTCCCTCTGAGATCGCGGCGATCAGCCGTTGGGGCTTATGACGGATTTCCGGATTGATGAAGCTCATCGGGATCAGCAGTAGGATTGCCGCGATGGAGGCACCCGCCGCTGACATGCCGCCCACGAGAAGCCACACAATGATTGCGATCGGTCCGAAGACGAGGAGAAGATTGAGCCAATCCTGACCCACGGGAGCCGGCACGCCGACGTCCTCATCGGTGACCACAATGCCGAGCTTTTGTGCCTCGAAATACACTGCGAGGAACAAGCTGACATAGTAGGCGATGGCCGGAATGACGACAGCAAGGATTACCGTCAAATAGCTGACCCCCACGATGTCGGCCATAACAAGCGCGGCGGCACCCATGATGGGTGGCAGTATTTGCCCGCCCGTCGAGGCGGACGCCTCCACGGCGCCCGCGAAGTTCGGCGAAAAGCCCCGCTTGCGGATCATCGGGATTGTGACAACTCCGGTACCCACGACATTGGCAACAGCCGAGCCCGAAACGGTTCCAAACAGCGCCGAGGCCAGGATCGCAGCGTAGGCAGGACCGCCCTTGAACTTCTTCATGAGATGGAACGAGATACGGATCATGGATCCGCCCGCGCCGCATCCCTCGAGAATTGCGCCAAGGATGATGAATGGCAGCACGGTGGTCAAAACGACCCCCATGATCGAGCCCAGTATTCCTTGGGCACTGTCGTACCAGATATTGGCCGAAATCGTGTCGTAGATATCAGATGGCGCGGTCTGAAACGGGCCGGGCCAGTACTGCCCAGTGGCGAGGTACAAAAGCGCAAGACCACCAAGGACCGCGATGGGTGCGCCCCACAAGATCCAGCACGCCCAAAGCGATAGGCCGGCGGCGGCCAATGCCACGTACATCTCACGCGGCCCGAAAAACATCACGCTATTCGCGATGACTTGGCCAATGGCGTAATAGTCCCAGCAGACAAAGGTAATGGCAATCGCCGCAACCACATAAGAGACCAGGTGCGGCACGCTCAGGCCCTTGCCACTCAGCCGTTTGTTGGCATCCGCGGCGAGAAAGACAAGAATGCAGAGCCAGTAGAAAACCGGCCTGAACCACTCAACGGGAAAAGGTCCAATGCGAGGTAGGACACCATAGGTCGGCAAAACATTGGCAAGCCCGAGACACGCAATGATCAGGCCGATTAGATAAACGGAGTATGCTGAGATACGCGTCGACCGTTCTGTATCGAATGACATGGCGCCCTCCTCCCGTCGCGTCGTTGAGGTGGCCGCTGCCATGCTAAGCTCGGCACAACAGCGGCTTTGCGTTTAGGGAAGCAAGGCTTCTGGCACGGTGATGCCCGCCTCTTCATAAAAGCGGAGCGCACCGGGGTGCAGTTTGGCGTTCGTGCCCGCAAATGGCTTTGATTCGTCGATCGACCGCATCAACGCGTTTGCGTTCTTCATGGCGTCGAGGTTTTCCCAATACGATTTTGTCAGCTTATAGGCCGTCTCATCGTCCATGGAGGCCTGAACACCCATCATCATGGCGGACGCAGTCGACACCAGATCCGTGTCACCATTTGCCTGGCCCGAATACGTGCCCGCCACCACGACGGACTCAAACTGGGCCGCATTGACGAGGAACTCGGCCCAAGCATCTGTCCCCCGGACGTCGTCAGCCACGCCTAGGATGCGGATCTCGCGCTGTAAGCTGAGTTCGTTCAGCGACTGGCTGCCCACGGCGATAGAGCCCACATAGACGTCAAACTGTCCATCCTGAAATGCCTGCTGCGCGGCCCCCCAAGGTGCGCGAACCCCTTCATAGTCGTCGCCAGCCTTCAGGCCACCGGAACCAAGGGAAATCAGCGATTGGATCTGAGCGCTGGCGGCACCCGCGGGTGGTCCAATATAGACCCGCTTGCCGGCCAAATCCTCCCAATCCTCGATTCCACTATCGGCCCATGTGACCGCGTGGAACGTCCCCGCGGGAAAGGCGAATAGGCTTCGAATATTTGGGGCCAGTTCTTTGGCTTGATCGGCTTGCTCTGCGTAGGGGCCCACTCCGTTGCTCATCGCCCGGTAGGCGCCTGGCGGGACAACGGCCATATCAATGCGCCCAGCCGCAAGCTTCAAAGCAGCGCGCGTCAGCGTCTGGCCCAGAACTACTTGCAGACTGATGCCCTCTTCCGCCGCGAACTGAGCATAGGTTTGCGGCACAATCCCCGTCAGCGACGCGGCACCACCTCCCTCTAGGCTAAGAGATTGCGCGTCGGCCGCAGCGCCCGAGGCAGCGATGGCGACAGCGGCCAAGAACGGCTTAAAGTTGATCACGGTCTTTCCTCCCAAAGTCACGGTGACCGCTTAGCCGTATCATAGCCAAAAGAACCTATTAAATTCGTTCTTAGCAAAACTAAATTCCAATTTCGTTATATTATGACTGCCGAATGACCGTCAGGAACCTCTGAACCGCGGGAGACGGACGCATATCGGGATTGGTTGTTAGGCCCACCGGTCCGCTTAGCCCCCCCTCATCCAGCGGGAGCGTGACAAACTCACGGTTTTCGAGCTCATCCTGGACCACGCCCCTTGGCGTAATCGCAATCGAGTCGGTCATGCGGAGATACGCTCTTTGCAGATCAGACGACGTCGTTTCAATCAGATTGCTCAGTTGCGTCACACCTCGACCGGCCAAGTAACGTTCCATCTCCTGCCGGATAATCGTTCCTTCCGGCGGCACCAAAAGCTGGTATCCCAGGACTTCCTCGATCGTCACGTTCTGGCCGGCGAGCGGATGGCATTCGCGCACAACAAACACAAGCGGCTCGTCATATAACGCCTCAAACACGAGGCCGCGCATGTCGTCGCTTGTTGAGAGCCGACCAAGCACGAAATCGCATTCATTCGATCGCAGGCGGCCTAGCAGATCGGCGTTCGTACCCGGGATGATCAGAACGCGCACTTTGGGCGCGGCGGTTTTGAAATCCTTCAGGACGCTGGGAAGGAACTGAGAGCACACATTTGGAAGCGCGCCGATGCGAACCGTTTCGTTCGCGCCGAGGTTGCCGATAACCGCGTTTGTGCCTTGCCAGATTTGGTTCAAGCTGTTTTCCGCCGCGACAAAGAAGTCCCGCCCTTGGGGAGTGAGTTCGGCACCCCGGGTCGAGCGATCGAACAGTTGGTGGCCCAGAATGTGTTCAAGTTCGCGCACGCTTCGACTGACGGCCGGTTGCGTGATCCCTAAGTCCTCGGACGCGAGCACAAAACTCTTCTTTCGCGCCACGGTGACGAAGCAACGCACATGACGAAGGCGCACTTTGCGTGCGATCGCCTCAGCTATGCCGAAGGTCGTTATTCCAACGATCCCAAAGGAGATTTCATACCGATTTCGATATCTTATCCACTCGATCCCAGCAATAGCGTAGCGCGTGGTGATATGGAGCGATCTGGATCCAGGTCCGTCTGCGGCATTTCTGTCAAGCGCCAAGGTCGGCAGATCGCAACCCTGGGCCATCTAATGGACGTTTACGGCATGTTTGTTCGGATCACGGTACCTACGGGCCGCGTCCGGTAAGCAGTGCCGGTTCGACCACCCACATTTGCTGCACAGAGCAAGTCTGGTGTCGGAGCTTGACCCAACGGCGCGCACAGCTAAAGGCTATTAGAGCAAACGAATTACGAGGAGATCGACCCATTTCAGACCGTGTATTTCAGGAAATGACCCAGACCGAGGTGATCTCAGCTCAGGCGTCTTGGGCGAAGTGCGTCACAGAACAAGACGTGGACAGTCTTCTGGACCTCTACGATTTTGGAACACCGGACGAACCACTGTTGTTCAAGCCGACCTTGGCCGACGTCATTCGAACCGACCGTAGCGGCACACGATCCTACTTCGTGGGTGGCGACCCCAAATATCCCCATGACCATGGCTTCCTGAATAATGGATGGAAAAAGGTCGAGTTCCAAAGCGCAGCGGGGCCTCTCCTAATGGCGGGTGGACTCGACGTCATGGATATGGGTCACGTTGCCTTTGTTAACGCGGATGGAGGCGTCACCCAAGCCGACTACACGTTCGTTTATCATAAGATCGACGGACGCGTTCTCGTGTCGTTGCACCACTCCTCTCTTACGTGGCAACCGCCCGTCGAGGGCTGAACCCTCTGCGGGTGCCCCGAATGCCTCGGGGTTCCCGGAGCCTGGACTTTAGGCTGCCTTCTCGAGGGGCAAAGCCAGGATCATCTCGGCGATTTGGTCGAGATCACCATCGCTAATTGGGCAAGCCGCATTTTGAGCCATAGGGCGGTTCGCGGGCGTCTTCATGGAAGACGAAAGCGCCTTTGGCGTAACTCCAGCGCACGCAACGGGCAACGACATCGAAATCTCGCAAGACAGAAGCAGGGTTTCGAAGGCTCGTGGAAGATCCGCCGCCACGCGGCTCCCACCGAGGGCTTCAGCCGCCAAGGCATAGTGCTCCGCCCCTTCATCGCGCGCGACAAGCCAAGGCAACGTGACCTTCAGCGCAAGCCCCGTGGCCAATCCGTGATGCACCCGCGAAAGGGACCCTAACGCATGGCTAATGTTGTGGCCCATATGGGTACTGCAATTGTGGAGGGCTAAGCCCGCCACGGTACTGCCCCAAAGGACACGAGCCCGCGCGTTTAGGTCATCGCCGTTGGCCACGGCGCGAGGGAGTGCAACGGCCAAGACACGCAGCGCCTCAAGCCCATAAAGACGCCCGGCGGAATTGCTCTTTCGCGACGTGACGGCTTCAAGCGCATGAGCAACCGCATCCATCCCGGTCCATGCGGTGAGATGCGGCGGCAAACTGACGGTAAGGCCCGGATCGAGCACAGCATGCGCAAACATGAGCTCCTCGCCCCAGTACCAGTTCTTAGCGCCGCTTTCGGTAGAGACGATCGAGGTGCGCGTGACCTCGGAACCCGTACCAGCGGTCGTGGGTATCGCCATCGCGGGCAAGCCAACCGAGGGAAGCGGCACGGCCCCAAGCGCGTACGTCTCAGCGGAGGTGCCCGACGGCGCAATCGCAGCAATGAGCTTGGCGGCGTCCATGGCGGCCCCGCCCCCGATCCCGATCACAAGGTTAACATCCGACGCACGCGCCCGGGCGGAGAGCTTGTCGATGAGCGTTTCCTTCGGCTCGCCCACGATCTCAGGGGCCAGCTCGCATCGAAGACCCGCTGAATTTAGGGCCTCGGCAAGGCGTGTCACCACGCCAAGCTCTTGCAACGCGGCGTCGGCAACAACGAGGACGGTATCGCCACCCAAGGCGGTAACGATGCCGGGGACTTCCGAGACACACCCGACGCCGAAAGTGATCGGTGGAACCCGACCAACGTCAAAACTATTCATTC